>NZ_JAVCWM010000021.1:0-128075 GCF_030846495.1 Massilia scottii
AAACAAAAATGTTGCGAGTCAGAGCTCTGACCCCGGTTGTGGGAAAGTTGAGGGCCGGTGTAGGAATTTTCGGTGTGTTTGGTTTTGCAATACAATCGATGCATTTCTTCCAACAGGTGTGTCTCCGTGACTTCCACTCCCATCAAAATCGCCGCTGCGCTTGCCATCGCGGGCGCGGCCGGGGCGACCTTTTTGTTTGCCGGACGTAAGCCGGCGCCGGCAACGCCGCCGCCCGCGCCCGTCAAGTCCGCCCCCGCAGCCACGCCCGCGCCGCGCATCGATACCGCGCCGCTGATGAGCGGCGTCCAGGCCTTGCTGGCCAATTACCGGAAGATCATCGTCCTGCTCGCCGACGAGAAGTCGATGCCGGCCAACGAGCGCGATCAGGCGCAGCGCGTCGGCCAAAACCTGTTCCACGAGAATCAGTCACGCGCCGCATCCCTCGAACGCGACCTGGCCGCGCTGCTCGCCTCCACCCAGCCGAACCGCTTCGATGCCGTCAGCGAACTGCTCAGCTTCATCGAGTCCGATAAGTCCCTGTACGACGCCGACCGCCTCGCTTTCCGCGAGCTGCTGCAAGGCTTGCTGGCGGAAGTGGCCAAGGATTCGAGCTTGCCGGCCATTAAGCTCCACAAGCGCCTGTCGGAGGATCTCGATGCGCTGGCCGAGATCGAGCGTAACTACGAGAAGGAAATCCGCCAGGTCTTCGGCCGCTACGAGTCGCGTGCGATCGAGCTCAAGCGCGAGCGCTGGGACACTTACCTCGCTTACCTCAAGACCCTGTACGCGCGCGACACCATCCTCAAGGAGCAGGGCGTGGTGGTGCCTTACCCGGCGTCGGCCCTGCCCCCGGAGCCCAAGGCCAAGGCGGAGCCCGATCCCAACGAGATCTTCGGCAACTCCCTGCCTAAAAAAACCGTGGTGCTGACCTTCGACGACGGTCCCCACAAGCGCTACAGCGAGGAAATCGCCGCGATCCTCAAGCAGTACGGGGTGCCGGCGGTATTCTTCAGCGTCGGGCGCAACCTGGGCAGCGTCGATGCCGCCGGCAAGGCGACGCTGTCGGAGGGCGCCGCGGTCAGCCGCAAGCTCAAGGCAGGCGGCTACACGCTGGCCAACCACAGCTACACGCACGCCCAGCTGTCGAAAGAAACCGGCGCCAAGCTCAAGGCCGAAATCCTCAACACCGATGTGCTGCTCAAGGCGATCGATGCCGGCCGCTCGCCGCTGTTTCGCTTTCCCTACGGCGCGCGCAACAGCGAGGGCATGCATGCGCTGCAAGGCGCGCACCTGCGCTCGGTGATGTGGAATATCGATTCGCTCGACTGGGCCGATCCGGTCCCGGCCTCGATCGCGGAACGGGTCCTGCGCACGGTCGACAAGGAGGGCCGCGGCATCATCCTGTTCCACGACATCCATGCGCGCACGGTCAAGGCGCTGCCTGCCGTGCTGGATCGCCTGATCGCGGAGGGTTATCAGTTCGCCGGCTGGGATGGCGCCAATTTCACCAGCGCCAACACGGCCGCCGCGCCCGCCGAAAAAGTGGCAGTGAGCACCGGCTATGCCAATTCCTGGGCCATCGTGATCGGTATCGACAGCTATCCGAAGTGGCCCAAGCTGCAGTACGCGGTGCGCGATGCCCAGGGTGTGCGCGAAACGCTGATCGGCAAGTTCGGCTTCGCGGCCGAGCGCGTGGTCTCGCTCAACAATGCCGAAGCGACCCGCGCCGGCATCCTCGGCGCCTTCCATGACCGCCTGGCCCACGGCGGAGTGCAAAAGAATGACCGGATTTTCGTGTTTTTCGCCGGCCACGGCGCTACCCGCAAGCTCAGTTCGGGCCGCGACCTCGGCTACATCGTTCCTTTCGATTCCGACCCGGCCCAGTTCGCCACGGATGCGATTCCGATGAGCGACATCCAGAACATCGCCGAGAGCCTGACCGCCAAGCATGCGCTGTTCGTGATGGATGCCTGCTACAGCGGGCTGGGCCTGACGCGCGGCGGCGGCGCCGGCGCTTTCCTGCGCGATAACGCGCGCCGCATCGGGCGCCAGATGCTGACCGCCGGCGGGGCCGACCAGCTGGTGTCGGACGGCGGGCCCAACGGGCATTCGGTGTTCACCTGGACCTTGCTGCAAGGCTTGGCGGGGAAGGGCGATCTCAACGGTGATGGCTTGATCACGGCCACCGAACTGGCGGCCTATGTGGCGCCGGCGGTGGCGGGCGTGTCGAACCAGACGCCGGCGTTCGGCAGCCTGCCTGGCTCGGAAGGGGGCGACTTTGTGTTCGAGCTGCCGGTGGAGGCGGAGTTTCTCAATCCGCAGACGGCGCAGTTGTCGACCGAGGCGATCGCGCTCAACGCCAAGCTCGACGCGGTGCGCCCTGACGCGCCCAAGTCGGACGACAAGCCGGGCGTGACGCCACCGGCAGCGCCGGTCGCGGTCAAGGATTTGCAGGGCAAGGAGCAGAAGCTGGTGACGCCGCTGGCGGTGCCGTCGTCGGCGCGCCAGCTGGCCCAGCGCGCCAACGACCGCGGTTTGCAGCTGTTTAAGGAGAAGCAGTACGCGGCGGCCGAAGCGGAATTTACGGAGGCGCTGAAACTGCGCGCCGACTTTGCGCTGGCGGCCAATAATCTGGGCTTCGTGTATTACAAGCAGGGGAAATTCGCCGAGGCGGCGCGCTGGTTCGACAATACCGTGAAGATGGATCCGTCGCGCGCGGTGGCATACCGCAACCTGGGCGATGCGCATGCCCAGGCGGGTGACGTGGCGAAGGCGAAGCTGGCGTACAAGACCTTCCTGGAACTGGCTCCGGCCAGCCCGGGTGCGGTGTACGTGAAGCAGCAGATGGAGAAACTCTAGGATGTCATGCGCTGGTGCGGTACTCCTGCACCGTTGACGTCTCCCGCACCAGGGCGGCCATCGGCGGGAACGCATGCGTTCCCGCCTGCGCGGAAAGTCGTTTCTGCCAGTGGCAGGAAGTCGTTTCTACCAATGGCAGAAAGGACAGTGGGGGAGCTCGCCGCCCCCAAACTGCGCCCCTGTCAAGCCACCCCCAAAGCCTCCTGCTGTTTCTTGTACCGCAGCGACGACCAGAGCGATACCAGAATGAACGCCACGCCCGACAGCCCCGTGAACCATTCCGGAATGTGATAGCGCACGCTGGCGAACATGATCAGCGCCAGAATCCCGATCGCGTAATGCGCACCGTGTTCCAGGTACACAAACTCCTGCAAGGTGCCCTTGTCGACCAGGTACACCGTCATCGAGCGCACGAACATGGCGCCAATGGCCAGGCCCAGCATGATGATGACCACATCGCTCGTGATTGCGAACGCACCGATCACGCCGTCGAAACTGAACGAGGCATCGAGCACTTCCAGATACAGGAAACCGCCGATACTGCCGCGCGAAACCATCTGCCCGATGGTCGGATCGGCTTCTTCTTCCTCCAGCAGGGTACTGATCCAGTTCACGCCGACGTAAATGACCACGCCGAGTACGCCCGCCATCAGCACGCTCAGCTTGCGCGCTTCCGGCACCAGGTACATGGCCATGAACGCCGCGCACAGGGTCAGCATCACCGACAGGCTCTCGCTGCCGTATTTACCCACCTTCTCTTCGAACACGCCGAGCCAGTGATGTTCCTTCCCTTCGTCGAAGAAAAAGTTGAGGAACACCAGCAGCAGGAAGGCGCCGCCGAACGCCGCCACCTCGGCATGGTTTTCGGTCAGGTGGCGCGAGTATTCGTCGGGCGTGTTGATCGCCATGGTCCACACATCCAGCAGGCCCAGGCCGGTGGCGACGGAAACGATGACCAGCGGAAAAACCAGTCGCATGCCGAACACCGCCACCAGAATCCCGACCGTCAGGAACAGCTTGCGCCAGAAGTCGTTCCAGTGGCGCAGCACCGAGGCGTTGACCACCGCGTTGTCGAACGAGAGCGACACTTCCAGCACGCCCAGCACCGCGGATATCCACAGTGCATTGAGCAGCCCGGGGATGCCGCCGCGCGAATAGCCCCACCAGGCGGCAACGCACATGAGAATGAAGGTGACGAGGAAGGAGAGTCTGAAGTGGCGCATGCGGAAATTCCCAAGGAAAAATTCGATACGAATGGCGGGCGCCGGCGAGGCGGCGGTCTGATGTCATTCTAATAGGTTTTCCTGCCCGATGAGCGGTCAAACGCGCGCACGCGCCCCGGCTCGGCGGCCGTTGCCGTGGTCCCCCTGGCGGGCGTGATCTGCGATAATTGTTAATTACGCAGCAATTTCGCGGTTTAATGACAACAAGGATACACGCATGGATATCAGCTACCTCATCACGCCAGTCCTGACCTGGCTGGTGGTGGGACCAATCAAGTTCCTGATTAATAGCGCGCGCCAGCGGCGCTGGGCGTTCAATCTGGTCGGCAACGGTGGCTTTCCCAGCAATCACAGCTCGGTGGTGACCAGCATGGCGACCCTGATCGCCCTGCGCGAAGGCATGGACAGCCCGGCGTTCGGGGTGGCGGTGACCCTGGCGTTTATTGTGATGATCGACGCCAACAGCCTGCGCCAGCACGTGGGCCGCCAGGCCGCCGCCATCAACCGCGTGGCCGGCAGCGCCGCCGACCATACCCATCTGCGGGAACGCATGGGGCATACGCTGGTCGAAATCAGCGGCGGCATTTGCACCGGCATCGGCATGGGGTTTGCGGTTTTCCATCTGTTCGAGCGGTTCTGACGCTGCGCCATGGCGCTGGACTAAAGAACACGCGGGGTGTGGCGGCCCAGTTTGTTGCAACTCAGTACGGCAGGAATGCAGTTCAGTCCCGCAAATCCGCAGTTCAGGCATCCAAACGGACAGGTTGAAAGATTGCTAATTGACGTCGATATCCGTCTCAAGGATACTTTGCCGCTGATAGTTTTCAATTTGATACATACGTCTGACCGATTTGAATCCGGAGAATCCCATGCTGCGCAAAACAATGCTCGTCCTCGCCATCGCCACGGCGCTCGCCGCCTGCAGTAAGGATGCCAAAGAACCGGGCAAGGACGCCAAGGCGGCCGCCCCCGTCCAGTTGCTGGTTTCTCCGGAAGATATGCTCACCATCCAATCGAACGCGCTCGCGTCCGGTCCGGTCGTGACCGGCTCGGTCCAGCCCGAACGCAAGGCCGACCTGCGCGCCGAAGTCTCGGCCGTGGTGCTGCAGGTGCTCAAGGAAAACGGCGACATCGTCAAGCGCGGCGATGTCCTCGTCAAGCTCGATGAAACCGCCATCCGCGACAGCCTCAGCTCGGCCGAGCAATCGGCCCGCGCCGCCGCCCAGGCGCTCGACCAGGCCGAACGCCAGCTCGAACGCATGAAAACCCTGCGCGCCTCGGGCATGACCTCGGCCCAGGCGATGGATGACGCCGAAGTGCGCCGCAACAATGCCCTGAGCGAAGTGTCGGCCGCCAAATCGCGCGCCGCGCTGGCGCGCCAGCAACTGGCCCGCACCGTGGTGCGCGCGCCGTTCGACGGCGTGGTCAGCGAACGCAAGGTCTCGGCCGGCGACACCGCCTCGGTCGGCAAGGAATTGCTGAAAGTGATAGATCCGTCCAGCATGCGTTTTGAAGGGCGCGTCTCGGCCGACCGCATCAGCACGGTCAAGGTCGGCCAGGCGGTCAGCTTCCGGATCAACGGCTATGCCGGCGAAGAGTTTCGCGGCGTGGTCAGGCGGGTCGACCCGGCCGCCAACGAAGTCACGCGCCAGGTCGAGGTGCTGGTCGGGTTCGCGCCCGGCTCGGCGGTGCCGAAGGTATCCGGCCTGTACGGGGAAGGGCGCATCGAGGCCGAAACCAAGGCCGCGCTGATGTTGCCCGAAGGCGCGCTGGTCAAGGCCGGCGACAAGGCCTACGCCTGGCGCCTGCGCAACAAAACCCTGAACAAGGTCGACCTGGCGGTCGGGCCGCGCGACACGCGCACCGGCAACTACGAGATCAAGCAGGGCCTGGCCGCCGGCGACATCGTCATGCGCACTCCGAGCTCGGCCTTCAAGGAAGGCCAGAAGGTCGAACTGGCGCCGGCCAAGGTTGCCGCCGCCCCAGCTGTCGTGCAGGGGAAATAAGCCATGTTCCTTTCCGATTTCAGTATCAAGCGGCCAATCGCGACGATTGTGCTGATCGTCGCCCTGATGTGCATGGGTCTGCTTGCCCTGACTAAACTGCGGGTCAACCAGAATCCCGACGTCGAAGTGCCGGTCTTGCAGATCAATATTCCCTATCCGGGCGCCTCGCCCGACACGGTCGAGCGCGAAGTGATCAACCGCATCGAAAAGTCGCTGCTCAGCATTTCCGGCGTCACCGATGTGCACGCCAATGCGGTCGAGGGCAATGCCCAGTTCTGGCTGGAGTTCAACTTCGACAAGAACCTGATCGAAGCGTCCGACGAGGTCCGCAACGCCATCGCCACGGTGCGCTACAAGCTGCCGACCGAGATGCGCGAACCGATCCTGCAGCGACTCGACCCGGCCACGCAGCCGATCCTGAACCTGGCGCTATCCTCCACCAGCCAGACCCATGCGGAAATCTCGCGCCTGGCCGAGGATGTGCTGGCCGACCGCTTCCGCGGCATCGACGGCGTGGCGACGGTCAACGTCAACGGCGCGCTGCGGCGCGAACTGTCGGTGCTGCTGCGCGCCGAAAAGCTGCGTGAATATAATGTGGCCGTGTCCGACGTGGTCAACGCCTTGCGCACGCAAAACACCAACGCGCCGGTGGGCAAGATTCGCGGCGAATACGACGAGAAGAGCATCCGCCTGGTGGGCCGCATCGAGTCGCCCGAGGAATTCCAGCAGATCGTGGTCAAGCGCCGCGGCGAGGAAATCGTGCGCCTGGCCCAGGTGGCCGAGATCCGCGACGGCTTTGCCGAAGTCAACAACCTGAGCATCCGCAGCGGCAAGCCGAACGTGGGCATCACCATGACCCGCTCGCGCGATGCCAGTACCGTCAGCGTGGCGAACAAGGCCAAGCTGCTGATCAAGGAACTGGAAAAAGAATTGCCGAAAGGCACCGTGCTGGAAGTCACGCGCGATGGCGGCGATGAAGCCCAGCGCAGCCTGAACAATGTGATCGAGTCGCTGATCTTCGGCGCCGTGCTGACCATTTTCGTGGTGTACGCCTTCCTCAATTCCTGGCGCTCGACCCTGATCACGGCGCTCTCCTTGCCGACCTCGGTGATCGCGTCGTTTATTGCGGTCTGGCTGTGCGGTTTCACGCTCAACTTCATGACCCTGCTCGGGCTGTCGCTGGCGATCGGCGTGCTGATCGACGATGCGATCGTGGTGCGCGAAAACATCGTGCGCCACATGCAGCGCGGTTCCGACCGCCGCAAGGCCGCCCTCGAAGGCACCGCCGAGATCGGCATGGCGGTGGCCTCGACCACCTTCTCGATCATCGCCGTGTTCATTCCGGTGGCCTTCATGCCGGGCGTGTCCGGTGAATGGTTCCGTCCGTTCGCGCTGACGGTCACCTGCTCGGTGCTGGTCAGCCTGGTCATTTCCTTCACGCTCGACCCGATGCTGTCGGCTTACTGGGGCGACCCGCCGGATCATCACACGGCGCCGAAAAAAGGCTTGTCGCTGATGCTGCATCACTTTAACGAGTGGTTCGACCGCCAGGCCGACCGCTACGGCAATGTGATCGCCTGGGCCTTGCATCACCGCATCTGGATGACCCTGATCGCCGTGGCCACCTTCGCCGGCGCGATTTATCTGCAGGGCGCCAAGGGCGGCACCAGCTTCCTGCCGGAGGCCGACTATGGCCAGTTGCTGATCGATATCCGCACGCCGGCTTCGTCGAGCGTCGAGTATTCGCGCGCCAAGCTGGAAAAGGCGGCCGAGCTGGCCCGCACGATCAAGGAAACCAAGGATACCAACGCCTTCATTAACACCGGCGGCGGCAAGGTGTATGTCGATATCGGCAAGCGCGCCACCCGTTCGCGCAGCGCCAAGGAAATTGCGGTCGAGCTGCGCGCCAAGATTTCCCAGCTGGTCGGCGCCGAGTACGTGGTGCTGGACGACATGAACAATGGCGCCAGCAAGCCGATCCAGATCCAGTTCACCGGGCCGGATTCGCGCAAGCTGCTCGACATCGCCAATGCCTACATGGAAAAGCTGCGCAAGGTGCCGGGCGCGATCGATGTCGGCCTGTCCGAACAGGATCCGAAAAACGAATTGCAGATCGAACTGAACCGCGGCCTGGCCAATTCGATGGGCATTTCCGTCAACGATGCGGCGCAGTCGCTGCGGGTGGCGTTTGCCGGCGTCGAAGTGGGTGACTGGGTCGACCCGACCGGCGAAACGCGCGACGTGGCGGTGCGCCTGCATCCGGACGACCGGGTCAGCGCAGACAATATCGAACGCTTGCCGATCGCCGTGACCGGCACCAACCAGATGGTGCCGCTCGACCAGATCGCCACCATCACCATGGGCAAGGGGCCATCCGGCATCTCGCACAAGAACGGCAAACGCACCATTTCGGTGTCGGCCAATGCGCAGGGACGCGCGAACGGCGAAGTCTCGGGCGATGCCATGAAACTGGCCGATACCTTCGATTACCCGCCCGGCTACGGCCGTGAACTGGGCGGCGCCGGCCAGGACCAGCAAGAGCTGTTTACCGAAATGGGCATCGCGCTGGTGTCGGGCATCGGGCTGATGTACCTGATCCTGGTGATGCAGTTCGGTTCGTTCACGGCGCCGCTGGCGGTGATGCTGTCCCTGCCGCTGTCGCTGATCGGCGTGGTGGTGGCGCTCCTGGTGACGGGCAACACGCTCAACCTGATGAGCTTCATCGGCATCATCATGCTGATGGGCCTGGTGGCGAAGAATGCGATTCTGCTGCTCGACGCGGCCCGTTCGCGCGAACGTGAAGGCCACAGCCGCGAGGATTCGCTGATGGAGGCAGGGCGCGCGCGCCTGCGTCCGATCCTGATGACCACCTTCGCCCTGATCGCCGGCATGTTCCCGGTGGCGCTGGGGCTGGGCGAGGGCGGCGAGTTCTACCGTCCACTGGCGATTGCGATCATCGGCGGCACCATCACCTCGACCATTTTGACCTTGCTGGTGGTGCCTACCTTCTACGACAGCATTGAGATCAAGACCGACAGCATGGGCGCCAAGTTCCACCGCCGTTCGGCGCGCTTCGGTCCGCTGCTGGCATTCCTGGCGACGTTTATCGAGGTGATTTTGTTCCTTACCTTCATCCGCCTGATCTATCGCCTGATCATGATGGGCGTGCGCCTGGCCACGGGAGACAAGCGCAGCGCGGCCATGGGGGATGCTTTGCCGCTCAAGTAGCCGCAGCTGTAGGATGCACTGCCGGCACATTCGAACCAGATGCCGTCAGTAGCCGGGCCGCCGCTTTTGCCACTGGCAGAAGCGGCGGTTTTTCATTTGCGGCCATGCACGATCGGTCAGCGCTTGTCCTTGTCGGGCGGCGGGGTGGTGTCGGTGCTGCCTGAGGTGCCGCTGGTTCCCGATGTGCCGGTCGTGCCCGATGTGCCGCTGGTGCCTGAGGTAGCGGTGTCGGTCGTGCCCGTGCCAGTCGTTCCCGTGCCGGATGTGCCCGAGCCTGCGGTGCTGGTTCCGGTATCGCCCGTGGTGCCGCTGGTGCCCGTACCGCTGGTGCCGGTATCGTCCGTGCCCGTGGTACCGCCGGTGCCGCTGGTACCGGATGTGGTGCCGGAGGTCGTACCGGAGGTGGTGGTGTCGCCGGTGCCGGTGGCAGGGGTGTCGTTGCGTTTGCAGGCAACGAGCATTGACGCCAGCAGCGCCGCGGTCAGCAGGATTTTTGGTGCGGTTGTGAATGGTTTCATTGTTTACTCCTCGGTCACGTCAATAGAGTACCGTTGCCTGTCACTGCATAGCCGCAGGCAACGGCGCCAGGTCGATCCTGCCGGACAGGCACGCTGCCCGGCGAGGACCATCAGGGAACCGACGTCGTGCATAACGCGGTCCCGTTAGCTGATGCGCGAATGCGACTGTAAAAATTAGACTTTCAACATCTGCGCCAGTTCATCTTTATTTGCGTATCTGACGTAGATTTACCTCCATGTCCGCGCAATTTGATACTGATCAAACGTTTTGCCTGGCCGCGGCCGTTCCGTCGACATCAGGAACGGGCGGCTTGCTCCATCAGGGCTGGAATTTCGGCCGGGATCTCGCGGGCCAGATAGCCGAGCACGCCAAAGCGCAAGGCCAGCTGTTCGCCGGCCTGCGCATGCAGTGCCACGCCCCAGCAGGTGGCCTGGGCCAGGGTGGCGCCGCGCGCCGCCAGGCCGGCGATGATGCCGGCCAGGGTATCGCCGGAGCCGGAAACGGCCAGCCCCACGTTGCCGCCTTCGTGCTGCCAGGGGCCGCCTTCCGGGGCGCTGATCACGGTGCGCGCGCCCTTCAGCGCCACCACCGCGTTCCAGGCCTGCGCCGCGTCCCTGGCTGCGCCGTCGGGCTCGGCCAGGATCTCTTCTTTCGGATTGCCGCTCAGGTGCGCCATCTCGCCCGCGTGCGGGGTGAGGATGACGGTCTGGGCAAAGCGGAACGGTGCGTTTTCGCCGTCGAGGTCGGGATTCGTCACGATGCTCATCGCGTTGGCGTCGAGCACCACGCTGACGCCTTCCAGGCGCGGCAGCAGGGCGCGCACCAGTGCCGCCGTGGCCGCCTCATCCTGCATGCCGGGGCCGATCAGCACCGCGTCGACCTTGTCGGCCAGCGGATCGAGCATGGCCAGCGCATCGCGCTCGAAGCCGCCTTCGGCCGTCTCGCGCAGGCCGATCACGCGCGCTTCGGGCATGGCCAGCGCCACCAGTTGCGCCACGCTGGCGCCGGTGGCGATGGTCAGCTTGCCGGCACCGGCGCGCAGGGCCGCGGTGGCCGCCAGGATCACGGCGCCCGGCATTTCGCACGAGCCGCCCAGAATCAGCACGTGGCCGCGCCGTTCCTTGTCGCCCCCGGCGGGCGGCATGGGCAGCGGCCAGGCGCGCAGGGCGGCAGGGTCGATGGTAATCATGTGGGTGCTGGCGAGCGGCATGTCCATCGGACCGGCGCGCCTACGCTTTCGGAGCAGCGGGCACATCTTTTTGAACCGTGACCGGCGTGCCTGCCGCTTCCAGGGGAGCGACAAAATTAGTCAGTTGCAAGCCGAGCTTGCCGTGCTTGCCCTGGGTGGGATCGAAGCTGTACGAGGTCACCGAGCAGTTCGGCACGTCGCCGGCCCGGTCGAAGGCGAGGATCGACGCTTCGTCGAGCCGCTCGAACAGGTAGCGGAAGCAATTGACCGTCACCTGGTGGCCGACGATCAGCACGCGTTCCTTGCAGAACTCGCGGGTGATGGTGTCGATGATGCTGCGCAGGCGCAAAATCACATCGCACCAGCTTTCGCCGCCGGGCGGGCGGAAGTAGAACTTGCCCACGTGCTGGCGCTGCTCGTACAGCTCCGGATATTGATGCTGGATGCCGAGCACGGTCAGGCGGTCGAGGATGCCGAATTCCTTTTCGCGCAGGCGCTCGTCGACGTGCACCGCCATCAGGCTGTCCGGGCCGAGCTGCTCCATGATGATACGGGCGGTATCGGCTGCGCGTACGTAGGGGGAATGCAGCACCACATTCGGACGCTGGTCTTCGGGCATGGCGGCAAACCAGCCTGCCAGCGCGCGCGCCTGTTCGACGCCGAGCGGGGAGAGGGGGACGTCGACATCGCGCTCGGCGATATCGATCAGCAGGCCGGCCGCCGCTTCCGCCGCATCGCGGGCGACGTTACCGGCGCTTTGTCCGTGCCTGACCAGCCAGATCTGTTGGGGCCACTTTTGTTCCATCGATTCGCCTGCCCTTGAAATGTTGACACGACGTCATCATAGACGGATTCGGCGGCGGATCAGCGCACGATACAAGCAGTTGTCGCGTATTGTTTACGCCGCTTTCTCGTCGGCATCGACATTGAGCGGCGCGTCGCTGTTGAAGACGTCCATGTCGGTCTGGCCGAGCACGCGGCTGGTGACCGTGCCCGCCGTAATCGAGCCGCTCACGTTGAGCGCGGTGCGGCCCATGTCGATCAATGGCTCGATGGAAATGAGCAAGCCCGCCAGCGCCACCGGCAAGTCCATCGCCGACAGCACGATCAGCGCCGCGAAGGTGGCGCCGCCGCCCACGCCGGCCACGCCGACCGAGCCGACCGTGATGATGGCGATCAGCGGCACGATGAAGCCGAGCGTCATCGGATCGATGCCGACCGTCGGCGCGATCATTACCGCCAGCATGGCCGGATAGATGCCGGCGCAGCCGTTCTGGCCGATGGTCGAGCCGAACGAGGCGGCGAAGTTGGCGATGCCTTCCGGCGTGCCGAGGCGGCTGGTCTGGGTCTGCACCGACATCGGGATCGAGCCGGCGCTGGTGCGCGAGGTGAACGCGAAGGCGAGCACCGGGAAGATTTTCTTCACGTAGCGCAGCGCGTTCAGGCCGGAGGCGCTGATCAGCAGCAAATGCACGCAGAACATCAGCAGCAGGGCGCTGTACGAGGCCGTGACAAAACTGAGCAGCTTGACGATGCTGTCCAGGCTCGATCCCGCCACCACTTGCGTCATCAGCGCGAACACGCCGAACGGGGTCAGGCGCAGCACCAGGGTCACCATGCGCATGATGATCGCGTGCGCAACCTTGATGAAGCGCGCAAAAGCGTCGAAGATGTCCGGCTGCCTGGCCGCGATGCCGGTCGCCGAGATGCCCACGAAAATCGAAAACAGCACCACCGCGATGGTCGAGGTCTTGCGCGCGCCGGTCATGTCGAGGAAAGGATTGGCGGGAATGAAGCTGATGATCATGCCCGGCAGCGAGATCGCCTGGGCCGTGTTCAGGTGCCCCTTCAGATAGTCGCCGCGCGCCACTTCGGCGGCGGTGGCGGTCAGGCCCACGGCGGACAGGCCGAACAGCTTGGCCATCAGAATGCCGATACCGGCCGCCACCATGGTGGTGAGCATCAGGATGCCGATGGTCAGCGCGCTGATCTTGCCCAGTGACGAGGCATCGCGCAGCTTGAGGATGGCGGCGATGATCGACACCATGATCAGCGGCATGACGATCATCTGCAGCAGCTTGACGTAGCCGGTGCCGATGATGTCGAGATAGGCATTGGTCTCGGTGATGATCGGGGAGGGCACGCTGTAGATCAGCTGGAACGCCGCCCCCAGCAGCACGCCCAGGCCCAGGCCGGTGAACACGCGCCTGGTGAACGAGGCATGCGCCTCTTGCATCTTATAGAGGAGAAAGCACACGCCCAGTGCGATGGCCAGGTTCAGGATCAGCGGAAAATTCAGGGTCATGCGGGCCTCTTGAGTGGGCGCTGCGCGCGGAAGCTTCGCGGCGGCAATATAACCGAACATTCTAACCATAATCCTGTTGCTTGCCCACAAGCCCGTCCGTCGCTGCCCGGACTCCCCACGTGGATGCACGAGATAAAGCCTGGCGAAATCAGCGTCAGGAGGAAGCAAGTCTTTCGCATTGCGTTTGGCCGGACAAACCCTAAGTGCAGTCGACTTTTTCGAATGTCTCCGGCACCTTGACCTCTTTGAAAATGGCATTCGGACTGCGTCGGATTTCGGCCAGTCGCGGAGCGACGATCGCGCGGCGCTGATCGGGCCCGATGAAGACGACGCCTTCGGCATCGGCGGGGACGCCGGCGCACGTGGATCGCTTGTTGAAGTCCATTTCAAGGGCAATCTGATAGAGGTTGCTCTTGCGTATGCGGTCGGGCGCGGCCTGGTAGTTGATCAGCCCGGCCCACAAGGTCGACGACATGCAGATCGCGAACGCGATCGCCATATTGCCGCGCTGAGCCTTGCCTGCGTAGTAGAGCACCAGGGCGATGCTCCCGAACAGAATGGGCAGGACGATTGCCGGGTAGATCCAGTTCGCCAGCACGAGTGCGGACGCGGCAGCCGTCGCGCGCGGCAAGGACGAGGCGTCGACCTGGAAGATGGCGTTCACCTCGACTGCCGCTTGGCCATGAGCGTAATAGGTCGCCAGTCCGAGCAATGCCAATCCAATGATTTTTGCCGACTTGAATTCGGCGAAGTGGCGGTCGATGAAACGCGTCGCCAGCGTCGCCAGGACCAGCAGGCCCAAAAGCGCGCCCGCCATGTAACAAACGAACGCTTGCTTGGGCGCCAGGAGCCCGTATGAGGCCAGGAGTCCTGCGCCGACCGGAATGACCGGACTGAGGATCGACATGGCGATCAGCTTGAAACGGAAGTCGAACGTCGGGTTGTCGATAAAGCAGCGAAGGCGCTGTCGTTGCCAGGCGAGCCTTACCCGCAGTCTCTTCATGTTGCTGATGGAGCGGTAACCTGCAATTTTCATCCTGTTCGTCCTCCCGGGTGGGTTCAGGCCGCGCGTGTGGATCCCATGGCGGCGACGGCGTCATTGTAAATGTCCACTTCCCGCTGCGGCCCGCCGTCGACTTCGCGATCCATTCGGGCTATTGACGTCATTCCCTGATTCGCAACATCCACATGGCGCGATGTCCTACACAGTCGCGTCTCTGCCGCCTATCCTCATCATATTGCCCTGAGGATACTATGATGACTCGTCAATAGGAGGCCTGCCATGCTCGAACCGCAATTTCCACCCGTCATTTTCCCTCAATCCGCCGACGCCAGCGCCAGCGCGTCCGGCAGCGCCGGGGCCAGCCGAGGGCAAAGTGTCTGCGGTATCACCGGATCGGGTGTCGGCCAGCCCGCCGGAAGGACCGGCATGCTGGGGACGTTCAGGGTGGCGGAAGGTTCCCTGAGCGGGTTGGTGGAACAACGGGTGGGAGGGGATTCGCCCCGCGTCGGAACGGATCCCGGCAATCGCAGCGGATCTTCGCCGGCACGGGACGAGACGCGGCGGCGCTACGCTTCGAGCGGGCGGGCAGCCCGATAACATGCATCTGGTGCATGATCTGTGGTTCGTGGATGGGCGTGGAGGATGACGATTCAATCCGGGGGGGAATGACATTCGGTCAGGCGGGTGATAGCGGCGTAACGGTACTGGATGACTTCCGGCATCCGTCATGACGCGTATCAAAAGAGTAATGTTGTTGACAGCCCCTGGGATGTTTGCAACACTCGCCGCCTGTCTTGATTCCCGCCAAGCCTGCCCGCGCCGTGCGGCCCCAGGATTGGCTACCGCCCTTCCTGGAGAAACCATGCGCGCCCCGTCCAAACGATTGATCCTGCTGCCTCTGGCCTGCCTGTCGCTGGCGGCGCAGGCGCAGACCACCATCGAAGCGTTCGCGCCCACCGGCCCGGTGAAAGCGGTGCGCCAGGTGACGGCGCGCTTCAGCGCCCCCATGGTGGCCTTCGGCGACCAGCGCCTGGGCGATCCGTTCGCCATCGATTGCGCGGAGCCGGGCAGCGGGCGCTGGATCGACGCGCGCATCTGGAGCTACGATTTCGCGCGCGATGTGCCGCCCGGCGTGCGCTGCAGCTTCACCCTCAAGGCCGACACGCGCGACCTGGCGGCCCAGCCCCTGGCCGGCACGGCGCGCTTCGCTTTTGAAACCGGCGGGCCAAGCGTGCGCGAAAGCAGCCCGCGCCAGGGCAACCGGGTCGACGAGCAGCAGGTTTTCGTGCTGGCGCTCGACGCGCCGGCGCGCCCGGCCAGCATCGCCGCCAAGGCGTACTGCGGCGTGGAAGGCATCAACGAACGGATCGGCGTGCGCGTGCTGGCCGGGGCCGAACGCGACCAGGTACTGGCCGCGCGCAAAAGCTATGTGGACCGCTATATCAAGGACTACGTGCAGCGCGGCGGCACGGCGCCCAAGGGCAAGGACGACTTGCCGCTGGCGCTGGTGCAATGCAAGCGCAGCCTGCCGGCCGGGGCTAGCGTGTCGCTGGTCTGGGCCGCCGGCATCGAGGGCCTGGGCGGCGTGGCCTCCAGTGCCGACCAGGCGCTCGGCTTTACCACCCGGCGCGACTTTACCGCGCACTTCAGCTGCGATTACCTGACCGCCAAGGGGCCGTGCATTCCGCTCACGCCGCTGCGCCTGTCCTTCACCGAACCGGTCACGCGCGCCGAGGCCGACAAAATCACGCTCACCGGCGCCGACGGAAAACAGTATCGTCCCACCTGGGATGGCGACACGGCGCGCGGCGCCCCGGTCAGCAACGTGTACTTCCGCGGCCCGTTCGCCGAGAAAAGCAGCCTGCAACTGGCGCTGCCGCCGACGATGAAGGACGACGCCGGCCGCGCCCTGGTCAACCAGGGCCAGTTCCCGATGACGATCGCGATCGATACGCTGCCGCCGCTACTCAAGTTCCCGGCCCGTTTCGGCATCATCGAAGCGCGCACCGAGCGCCTGCTGCCGGTCACGGTGCGCAACATCGAAGCCAGGCTGTCCGGAAAACTGCGCAGCGCCGGTGCCATGCTGCGCGTCGACGTGCAGGGCGAGCGCCAGGACCTCGACGTGATGGCGTGGATGAAGCGCCTGGCCGGCAACGGCTGGCAGGTCGGCGAACTGTCGGGCGACGAGTTGAAAAAATCGGTCTTCGCCGGCCTGAAAAGCGGCAAGCCGGAGCCGTTTTCCTTGCCGGCGCCGGGCGGCGGACGTGCGTTCGAGGTGATCGGCATCCCGCTGCCCAAGCCGGGTTTTTACGTCGTCGAACTGGAAAGCCCCAAGCTGGGCGTGGCCCTGTTCGATGCAAAAAACACCAGGGCCTACGTCAGTGCGGCCGCCCTGGTGACCAATATGGCGGCCCACTTCAAGCATGGCGCCGATTCGTCGCTGGTGTGGGTCACCTCGCTCGACAAGGGCCGTCCGGTGCCCAAGGCGGCCGTCGCGGTGCGCGATTGCAACGGGAAACTGCTGTGGCAGGGCGTGGCCGACGCCAGCGGCGTGGCACGCATCGACAAGCCGCTTTCGCGCGGCGTCTGCAAAGGCAACAACAGCCTGTTCATCAGCGCCCGCAGCGGCGCCGATTACACCTTCACCCTGTCGAACTGGCAGAACGGGATCGAATCGTGGCGCTTCAACCTGCCGTTCAACCCCTCGCAGAGCACCACCATCGTCGCCACCGTATTCGACCGCACCTTGCTGCGCGCCGGCGAAACGGTGCACATGAAGCACTTCCTGCGCCGCCACGCTTCGCGCGGCATCGAGTTTGAATCCAAAGGCCCCGAAGCGCGCGCCACCACCGTGACCATCGCGCACCAGGGCGGCGACGGCAGCTACGAGCTGCCGCTGCGCTGGAACGCCACCGGCACCGCCGATAACGAGTGGGTCATTCCCGCCGGCGCCAAACTGGGGGTGTACGAGGTCAAGATCGCGGGCCAGCTGGCCGGCACCTTCCGCGTCGAGCAGTTCCGCGTGCCGACCATGAAGGCGCTGCTGAACGGCCCGGCCACGCCGCTGATCGGCGCCACCTCGTTCGATCTCGATTTGCAGGTCGGCTACCTGGCCGGCGGCGTGGCCGGCAAGGCGCCGGTCAAGCTGCGCACCCTGACCGAGGAAAAGGTGGTCTGGTTCGAAGGCTACGACGACTATAACCTGGGCGCCGGCGACGTGCGCGAAGGCGTGCAGCACGAAGCCGGCTACGACGAGGATGCCGCTGACGACGACGCCGAAGGCGCGGTCAAGGCCGCCGACATCCGTACCCGCGCGCTGGTGCTCGACAAGGCCGGCGGCGCGCGCGTGAAGATCGACCAGCTGCCCGTGGGCGACCGCGCGCGCGACCTGGTGGCCGAAGTGTCCTACCAGGACGCCAACGGCGAGACCCTGTCGTCGTCGACCCGGATCGCGCTGTGGCCGTCGTCGTACGTGGTCGGCATCAAGCCGGACGACTGGAACGACAGCAAGGACAGCGTCGCCTTCGAGGTGGTGGTGCTCGGCGTCGACGGCAAGCCGGCGGCCAATGCCGCGGTCGACGTCGACCTGTTCCAGCGCCTGAACTATTCCCACCGGCGGCGCCTGATCGGCGGCTTTTACGCTTACGAGAACAGCAGCGAAATTACGCGCATCGGGCCGGCCTGCCAGGGCCGCACCAACGCCAGGGGCCTGCTGCGCTGCACGGTCAAGACATCGGCGGACGGCAACCTGGTGCTGCGCGCGCGCGTCGTCGACGGCCAGCAGCGCGCCGCCGTCAGCCAGCGCGACGTGTGGGTGGCCGGCGGCGGCGAATGGTGGTACCGGGCCGGCGATAACGACCGCATCGATTTGCTGCCATCGGCCAAACGCTACGAACCGGGCCAGGATGCCACCTTCCAGGTGCGCAGCCCGTTCCGCGACGCCACCGTGCTGATCACGGTCGAACGCGAGGGCATCCTCGACACCTACGTGCGGCGCCTGGATGGCAAGGAGCCGGCCTTCACCATCCCCATGCTGGGCAAGTACGCGCCCAATGTGTTCGTGTCGGCGATGGTGGTGCGCGGCCGCGTGGCCGGCGTGCAGCCCACCGCCATGGTCGATCTGGGCAAACCGTCCTACAAGCTCGGCATCGCGCCGGTGAAAGTGGGCTGGAGCGCGCACGAACTGAAGGTGCTTGTGTCCACCGACAAGCAGGATTACAAGGTGCGCGAGAAAGGCACCGTGACCCTGAAAGTCACGCGCGCCGATGGCTCGCCGGCGCCTGCCGGCACCGAAGTGGCGCTGGCGGCGGTCGATACGGGCCTGCTCGAACTGATGCCCAACAATAGCTGGCGTTTGCTCAACGCGATGATGCAGGAACGCGTGCTGCAGGTGGAAACCTCGACCGCGCAGATGCAGGTGGTCGGCAAGCGCCACTTCGGGCGCAAGGCGCTGCCGGCCGGCGGTGGCGGCGGCAAGGGCAGCCGCGAGCTGTTCGACACGCTGCTGTTGTGGAAACCGCGCGTTGTCCTCGACGCGAAGGGCGAGGCGCGCGTGCCGCTTGCTCTGAACGACACGCTCACGTCGTTTCGCATCGTGGCCGTGGCCAGCGGCGGCAGCGGCATGTTCGGCACCGGCTCGACCGAGATCCGCAGCAGCCAGGACCTGATCGTGGTGCCGGGCTTGCCGTCGGTAGTGCGTGCGGGTGACCGCCTGCGCGCCGGCTTCACCTTGCGTAACACGACCGACGCCGCGTTGACGGTCGATTTCGGCGCCAGCGTGGCTGCCGACGGCGGCGCCGCCAAGGCGCTGGCGCGCCAGAGCCTGACCCTGGCCGCCGGTCAGGCGCAGGAAGCCGGCTGGGATTATCAGGTGCCGGCCGGCGCCAGTGCGCTCGCGTGGACCATCGACGCCCGCAGCACCGGTGGTGCCGACCAGCTGCGCGTGAGCCAGAAGGTGCTGCCGGCAGTCCCGGTGCGCACCGTCCAGTCCACCCTGGTGCGCCTGGACCAGCCGCAAACGCTGAAAGTACAGTCGCCGCCGGACGCCTTGCTTGGTCAGGGCGGCGTGCGCGCGACCTTCGTGGCGCGCCTGGGCGAGAGCCTGCCCGCCGTGCGCGATTACATGAGCGCCTACCAGTACCGCGGCGTCGAGCAGGATGTCTCGCGCGCCGTGGCCCTGCGCGACGCGGCTCTGTGGAACAAGCTGGCGGCGGCCTTGCCGTCACAGCTCGATGCCGATGGCCTGGCCAAGTACTACCCAACCCAGACCCAGGGCAGCGACAGCCTGACCGCCTACCTGCTGTCGGTCAGCGCCGAAGCCGGCCTGCCGATCGCGCCGGCGCTCAGGGAACGCATGGAAGAGGGCTTGCGCCAGTTCGTCCAGGGACGCGTGGTGCGCAGCGCGCGCACGGCCCGCGTCGATACCGCGGTGCGCAAGATCGCCGCGCTGGAGGCGCTGTCGCGCACGCGCCCGGTGGCGCCCGAGCTGCTCGAATCGTTCACCATCGAACCGAACCAGTGGCCGACGTCGGCCGTCATCGACTGGTACCTGATCCTGCAGCGCAGCCCCGCGCTGGCGCAGCGCGACGCCAAACTGGCGCAACTGCAGCAGGTGCTGCGCGCGCGCCTGAACCTGCAGGGTGCGAGCCTGTCGTTTTCGACCGAAAAGAATGACAACTGGTGGTGGATCATGGCCTCGCCCGACACCAACGCCAACCGCCTGCTGCTGGCCGTAATCGACGATGCGGCCTGGCAGGGCGACATGGGACGCCTCGCGCGCGGCACCCTGGGGCGCCAGCAGAAAGGGCGCTGGGGTTCGACCCTGGCCAACGCCTGGGGCGTGCTGGCGCTGGAGAAGTTCTCGCGCAAGTTCGAGCCGGACGCGGTCGACGGCAGCAGCAGTGCGCGCCTCGGCAACACCGTCAAGGAAGCCAACTGGAACGCGCGCGGCGTCTCCGTGATCAACCACCCGTGGGGCGCGGGCCAGCAGGATCTGCTCCTGTCCCACAACGGCGGCGGCAAACCATGGGCCATCGTGCAAAGCCTGGCCGCGGTCGAACTCAAGGCCCCGCTGGCGAACGGCTACCGGATCGTCAAGACCATCACGCCGCTCGAACAGAAGGTCAAAGGCGCCTGGTCGCGCGGCGACAGCTACCGCGTGCGGCTCGACATCGAAGCCCAGGCCGACATGACCTGGGTGGCGCTGGACGACCCGATTCCGGCCAGCGCCACGCTGCTCGGCAACGGCCTGGGACGCGATGCCCAGACCTTGCCCGCCGCCGAAAGCCCGAGCGCGTCGTTGCAGCCGGTGTTCGAGGAACGCACCTTCGACGCCTTCCGCGCGTATTACGACTTTGTCCCGAAAGGCAAATGGAGTATCGGCTACACGGTGCGGCTGAATAACCAGGGCCGCTTCAACCTGCCGCCGACCCGGGTCGAAGCGCTGTACAGCCCCGAACTGGCGGGTGAATTGCCCAACGCGGCGGTCGAGGTGGGGCGCTGATGCGACGCATCGCCGCGCTGCTGTTGCTGGCGTGCGCCAACGCGCTGGCCGTGCCCACGCCCGAGCAGGTGAAGGCGGCTTACCGCTCGTCGGACGCCGAACTGCTCGACCGCCACGGCGTGCCGATCCAGTCGCTGCGCACCGACATGACGCTGCGGCGCGCGCCGTGGGTGGGCCTGGCCGATATTTCGCCAGCCATGCGCCTGGCGCTGGTGCACGCCGAAGACCGCCGCTTCATGCAGCACGACGGAGTGGACGTGGGCGCGCTCGGCAAGGCCGCCTGGGACAACCTGCTGCGCACCCGTGCGCGCGGCGCGTCGACCATCACGATGCAGCTTGCGGCGCTGCTCGACGAACGCCTGCGCGCCAGCGCGGGCGGTCGCAGCTGGGGCCAGAAATGGGACCAGGCCAGGGCCGCGCGCGAGCTGGAATCCGGCTGGAGCAAGGCCCAGATCATGGAAGCCTACCTGAACCTGGTGCCGTTTCGCGGCGAGCTGCAAGGCATCGGCGCGGCCTCCCGCGGGCTGTTCGGCAAGGCGCCGTCGGGACTGAACCAGGCCGAGTCGGCGATCCTGGCGAGCCTGTTGCGCGCGCCGTCGGCGGCGCCGCGCGTGGTGGCGCAGCGCGCCTGCGTGCTGGCCAAAGAAATCAACCCGGCCGCCAGTTGCGCCGGCATCGAATGGGACGTGGCGGCGGCGTTGACCCGCTCGGCTGTCGGCGCACCGCAAGCGCAGGCGCCGCAGGTAGCCCAGCGCCTGCTCAAGGGCGCGGCGCGCCAGGTGCGCAGCACGCTCGACGCGGCCTTGCAGCGCCAGGCCCAGGACAGCCTGCGCCAGCATCTGGCGGCCCTGCGCGAGCGCAACGTGACGCAAGGCGCGCTGGTGGTGCTCGATAACGACAGCGGCGAGATCGTCGCTTACGTAGCCAATGGCGGCGCCAGTGAAGTCGACGGCGTGCTGGCGCTGCGCCAGGCCGGCTCCACCCTCAAACCCTTCCTGTACCAACTGGCGATGGAACGCGGCTGGATCACGGCCGCCTCGCTGCAGGACGACTCGCCGCTCGAAATCGCCACCGCCGCCGGGCCTTACGTGCCGCAGAATTACGACCGCCAGTTCAAGGGCTGGGTCAGCACCCGCACCAGCCTTGCCAGTTCGCTCAACGTGCCCGCGGTGCGCATGCTCCAGCTCACGGGACTGGAGCGCTTTCACGGCCGCCTGCGCGCGCTCGGCATGGCCAGCCTCTCGGAGCCGGCCGAGTTTTACGGCTATTCGCTGGCGCTGGGGTCGGGCGACGTGTCGCTGCTCGAACTGGCCAACGCCTACCGCACGCTGGCCAATGGCGGCCTGCATGGCGGCGTCACCTTGCAGGCGCGCGCGGCGCAAACCAAGACACGGGTGCTCGATGCGCGGACGAGTTTCATCATCGGCGATATCTTGTCGGACCGGGCCGCGCGCAGCCTCACCTTCGGCTTGCGCAACGAACTGGCCACCGCATTCTGGAGCGCGGTCAAGACCGGCACCAGCAAGGACATGCGCGACAACTGGTGCGTCGGCTATTCGGAAAAATACACGGTGGCGGTCTGGGTCGGCAATTTCGACGGCAGCCCGATGTGGGACGTATCCGGCGTGACCGGGGCGGCCCCGGTGTGGCGCGACGTGATGGACTTCCTGCACCGGCAAACGCCGAGCCGCGCCCCGGCCGCGCCGCCAGGGCTGGTGCAGCAGGTGGTCGGCTACCAGCCGGCGTTCGAGGCGCCGCGCAGGGAGTGGTTCGTGCGCGGCACCGAAAGCGCGCAGGTGACGCTCTTGGGGGCGGAGCAGCGCCGCGCCGCCATTCTGTATCCCGGCCAGGCCAGCGTGATCGCCATCGATCCGGATATTCCGGCGGGGCGGGAGCGGGTGGTGTTCCGCGCCCAGGGTGCGGCCGGGCTGGCGTGGCGGCTCGATGGCGTGGCGCTGGGCGCGGCCAGCGCGGGTCACGCCTGGCAGCCGGTGGCGGGCGAGCATGAACTGGCGCTGGTGGACGCGCAGGACAAGGTGGTGGCAACCACCCGCTTCAGCGTGCGCGGCAGTCGGGCAAATTAGTGCCGTAAAACAACAAACTTGCCGTGGGGCGTTTGGTATAATTGCAACTCTTAAATCTAGGCAACAAAAGTTCCTGCAGCACCGACGCGTGCACGAGCCCAGCCGCCCAACCACACGCCCATGAGCACCCCAGTCAACCAAGCCGCAGCCAGCCTGCGCGACGCCATCCGCGAAGCGGCCGATGGCCTGATCAACCGCGAACATCTGGCCGAACTGATGATCCTGGCCGCCGTGGCGCAGGAACACCTGCTGGTGATTGGCCCGCCGGGCACCGCCAAGAGCGCCGTGGTGCGCCGTGTGGCCCAGAGCCTGGGCGGACGCTATTTCGAATACCTGCTGGGGCGCTTTACCGAGCCGTCGGAGCTGTTCGGCGCGGTCAACCTGGGCAAGCTGCGCGAGGGTCTGGTCGAAACGGACGTCAGCGGCATGCTGCCCGAGGCCGACATCGCCTTTCTCGATGAAGTGTTCCTCGGCTCGACCGCCATCCTGAACACGCTGCTGGGGGTGCTCAACGAGCGCCAGTTCCGCCGTGGCCATACCAACATCGCCTGTCCGCTGCGCCTGTGCGTGGCGGCCTCGAACGCGCTGCCGGACGACGACAGCCTGTCCGCCTTTGCCGACCGCTTTTTGCTGCACGTGTTCGTCGACGCTGTGCCCGACGCGCGCCTGGAAGACCTGCTGGCCGGCGGCTGGGCGGTCGGCCAGCGCCATGTCGGCGTGCGCGCCGACATGGCGACCCTGGACGCGCTGCACGCAGCGGTGCCGAATGTGGATATGGGGACGGTGCGCGCCGACCTGGCGCACGCGATCCGGCAGTTGCGCAAGGCGCAGATCAACTTGTCGGACCGGCGCATCGTCAAGGCCCAGCAACTGATCGCGGCGGCCGCCGTGCTGGCCGGGCGCAATGTCGCTACCCGCGCCGACCTGTGGCCGCTGGTGTACGTGGTGCCAAGCGCCGCCGGCCAGCAAAGCGCGCGCGAAACCCTGCGCGAGCTGCTGGCCGAGGCGCGCCATCCGCTCTTGCAGGCCGTGGTGGAAACGGCCGTGCAGCAGCCGCTGGCCCGCATCGCGCGCCTGGCCGAAACGGCCGACCGGCTGCTCGGCGCCGCGCGCGGCGAGACCTTTCGCGGCGAAGCCGAAGCGCTGCTGCGCGAAATCGACGCCAATTTCGGCAAGGACAGCCTGCCGCCGGAACTGTCGGCGCGCCGCGCGCAGCTGGTGGTGGCCGTGCAGTCAGCCTGATGAACGCGCTGGGATGGATCGCGCGGCCCGGCGCCGCGCCGGAGCCGGGCGGGCAGGTGTCGCAAGGGATGGTGATGCGCCAGGTGCTGGCACGCCTGGCCCTGTGCAGCGACGCCCAGCTGGACGCGCTGACGGCGGTCGCCACGCGCGACATGCTGGTGCTGCTCGGACGCGGCGCGGCGCTGCCGTGGGTCGACGGCGCGCGCTACTGCGCCCCGGACCCGCTCCAGCGCATGCTGTGGCTGCCCACCGACGTGGTGCCGCAACTGCCGCTCGACCTGGTGCTGGCCAACCTGTCCGCGCGCGGCGCCAGCCTGCCTTTCCTGCTGTGGAACGATCCTGAACAAGTGCTGCCCATCGGCCAGCCGATCGCGGTCAACCGCGCCAGCCTGGCGTGGCTCGGCCAGGAACTCGAATAATGACGCTGCCGCCGCAACTGGCGCCATGGAGCGAATGGCTGGCGCTGGTGCCGCTCGAGATGGCCGAGCCGCTCGGCCAGATGCTGCTGCGCCTGCAGCCCCTGGTCGGCCGCATGACGGGCGTGGCCGCGAGTCCGGATACCATTCCGGTGGGGGCGGGCAGCATCGCGCGGCGCGGGCCGTACCAGCGGCTGCTGCTGAGCGAATGGGCGGTGCTTGACGCCGCGCCGGACGAATTCATCCGCCGCGCGTCCGCTAATGAACTGCTGTTTTCGGCGCCCGAGCCGCAGGTGCAGCGCCGTGCGCGCCTGTGCGTGGCACTGTTCGACGCCGGCCCGGAGCAGCTGGGCGAGCCGCGTCTGGTGCAGATGGCGCTGATGATCCTGCTGGCGCGCCGCGCCGGGGAGGCTGGCGCCGATTTCCAGTGGGGCGTCCTGCAAGCGCCGCCCACGCTGCATGCCAAGTCGCGCAAACTGCGCGCATGGCTGGACGCGCGCACGCTCACGCGGGTCGACGCGGCTCACCTGAAGCGCTGGAACGAGGAGCTTGGCTCGCTCGGCGAGACGGACGAAGTGTGGCAGATCGGGGCGTCCGGCTGCGGCGCGCTGGCGCGTACCGGCGCGCGCGTGAACATCGAAGCGCCGCTGTTCGATGCGGGCCTGAAGGTGAGCATCACGCAGCGCCGCGCGACCCGTGAACTGCTGCTGGAGTTGCCGGCGCCCGGCATCGGCGCGCGCTTGCTGCGCCATCCGTTCGATCCTCCGCCGCAAGGGAAACGCCGGGTGGACGATATGTTGTCGCTGAAGCAGGCACCGGTGTTCGGCTTGTCCGGCACCTGGCTCGCCGCAGCCAGGGAAAAGGGTGGCGTCGTGCTGCATCATGTGCCGGCTTCCGCTGCGGCGCAGCCGGGCAAACCGCGCCGCTACCACGCCAAGCCGCGCGCGTCTGTTTTGGGTGTCGTCCTCGCTGGCAAAATGCCCGCCATGGTTGAAATATCGGGTAGTTCCCTGACGTTTGTGCGTTTTCCCGGCAGGGAATTCGGTCCTCCGCGCACCGTCATGCGTCGACGTCCGGACCAGTTCCGGATGCCGTCAGAGACCGGGTGCTGGCTGCCGACGTTTTTCCTGATCGATTACTCGCGCAGCAGTGTCGGTGCGCGCGTGTTCATGCGCGATCTCGGCGGGAAGCTGGGGTGTTGGACGGCTTGCTCGCCGGAGCACTTGGGCCGCACCCGCTTTCATCAAGTGGATGAGGGGGTGACAGGCGCCATCCAGTACGATCGCACGCTGCTCTACGCCACCAGTGCGGCGAACCGCACCACGATATATGCCATCGGTGCCAAGGAGGAGGAACCGACTGAGATCGCCGAGTTTCCAATGGAAGCCATGCGTGTGCTGTTCGGCGCGCCGGCGCCAGCACGGCAGCGCGCGAGCTGGCTGTATGCCTTGCAGCGCAGCGACCAGCACTGGCTGCTGGTCGACGACAACTTCAAGGTGACTATCCCACTCATGATCAACGACGGGGCCACGGTGATGGGCGTGGCGCGCATGGCGCCGCAAGCTTGCACCACACCGGCGCTGCTGGTGCTCAGCGCCGACCGCCGCACGGTGGACCTGCGTAGCGCAAGCGGGAACCAGGTGGTCCTGCAGTCCGAACAGCCGATTGCCCAGCTGGTGCTCGACCCCACGGGCGAGCGTCTGTGCTGGCTGACCGATAGCCGCGAATTGAGCGTGCGCGCATTGCATGGCAGCGAGGTGTTGCTGCATGTGGCATCAGCGCCAGAGCGGGGCGCCGCATGATGCTGCCGCCGCAACTGGCGCCGTGGAGCGCGTGGCTCTCGCTGCTGCCGTTCGACCTGGTGGCGCCGCTCGGGCAGATGCTGCTGCGCCTGCAGCCTTTGGTGGGCCGCATGGCGGGCGTGGCGGCCAGTGCGGACGATATCCCCGCCGGCGTGGGCAGCATTGCCCGGCGCGGTCCCTACGAGCGTCTGCTGCTAAGCGAATGGGGAGTGCTTGATGTCGCGCCGGACGAATTCATCCGCCGGGCGGCCTCCAACGAGCTGCTGTTTTCCGCGCCCGAGCCGCAAGTGCAGCGCCGCGCGCGCGTGTGCGTGGCGCTGTTCGACGCCGGCCCCGAGCAACTGGGCGAACCGCGCCTGGTGCAGATGGCGCTGTTCATCCTGCTGGCGCGGCGCGCGCAGCTCGACGGCGCCAGCTTCGAATGGGGCATCCTGCAAACACCCGGGCCGCTGCACGCCGACTGCGACCAGCCGGCCCTGGACCGCTTGATGAACGCGCGCACCGTGGCGCGTGTCGGCAGCGCCGAGCGCGATGGCTGGAATCGCTACTTGGCCCAGGTCGACCTGCTGGCCGACATATGGCAGATCGACGGCCCCGGCGCCGGCGTGTTGCACCGGATGACGGCGCGCGCCAGCATCGAACAGCCGCTGCTCGACGAGCGCCTGCAGGTGACCATTACGCAGCAGGGCAGGGCGCGCCAGCTGATGCTGGACTTGCCCGATCCGGCCAGCGCGGTGCGCCTGATGCGCCATCCGGGAAATGCGCGGCTGGACAAAATGCGCGACCGCATTGGTGGGCACGATACGCCCTCGCTCAAGCATCCACCGATTTTTTTGCTGGGCGGCCACAGCGTCGTCACGGCCCGCGCCGATGGCGGCTGTCTGCATTTTCAGGTGGCCGATGGCGCGCGCGAGGGGCCTATCGCTCCACGTCGGCAACGTCGTCCAAAAAAGGGAAGCGTGATCGGCCTGACCGCCTTGGGTTGCACTGTTTCTTGCTCTAAACATAGGGTGTGGTTCAACCAGTTTTACGGTGCTTTTCACGCGCGCGAATGCCCGCTTCCGCCACCTGAACAATTCACGACGCCGCTTGGAACGGGACAGCGGCTACCGACGTTCCATATGAACACGCACGACACTGGCGGACGGGTTTTTGTCCTCGATGCGGTGGGCCGGCTGGTGTGCTGGAGCGCGGTCGGTACGGCCGATGCCAATACCGTCTTCGAGGTGATTGCCACTGGCGTGGTTGGTGTCGTCCAGACCCGCGACACGCTGGTATGGGCACGCATTGAAGACAGTTGTACGACCTTGGAGTGCTATCGCGACGGTGCTGTGAGCCCGCGCGAGGCATTCGTTTTTTCAGGGCTGTCGACGCGCGTGCTGTTCGGTGATATCGGCGTCGGCAAGGAGCCCCGGTTGTGGCGGATCGCTGCCGCGATCAAGGAAACAACGTGGCTGCTGGGGCAAGGGAAAGAGCAATGCAATGTCGAGATCGATGATGGCGCCACGGTGATTGGCGTCACCCGCAGCGAGCCGGCCGATTGGGCGGAACTGGCGCTGCTGGTGCTCGATCCGAGTCGGCGCTGCGTGGAGCTGCGTGGCGAAACAGAGCGCCGTGTGGTGCTTACGACCACGGCGCCGATTGCCCAAGTCACGCTGGACCCGGCCAGCGACCGGTTTTGCTGGATATTGAGCGGCACGCACGAGCTGTTCGTGCGCCACCTGCACGACGAACAAGCGCTGCTGCACGTCATACCCGATGGAGTACCCGATGCACCTTGAAATACGCCAACCCCTGTTCAGCGGCCGCCGCGAAGTGCGCGCACTGTGGTTCGACCTGGCCCTGCTGGGCGAAATCGAAGCGCGCCGGCGCGTGCTGGCGCACTGGCAGGCCGGCTCGCAACTGTTCCAGGCCTGCGGCGGCTTCCTGCTGGCTTGGCCCGCGCCGCGCTGGGAGCATGTTGACGCACTCGACGCGCTGGCCTTGTGCCAGGTCGGTGAAGTGCTCAGCAGCGCACCCCTGAGCGACGCCGAACTGGCCGCGCTGCCGGCCGGCGCGTACTGGCTGGTGCGCGCCGGCGTGGCGCAGGCGGCCGTGCCGGAGGCGCGCGTCGATCCGTCCCCGTGGCTGGCGCTTGGGTCGGTTGCGCTGCGCGTGCCGCTGGCACCGCCGCGCGCGCCGGCCCCGGAAGCCATGGCGCAGCCGATGTCGCTGCAAGAGGTGCTGGGCGCGGCCATGCCTGAGCGCAGCGCCGAGAGCATCGCCTTCCAGCGCGAGGCCGCACAGCCCATGCACGGCGCCCGGCGCGAGCGTAGCGCGCCGCTCGGCGTCGCCGTCGCCGATGCCGTCATCGGCTCGCTGGCACGCTGGTTCGGCGTGAAACCGGCTGCAGCCGGCGGTGAAACAGGGCAGGCGCGCCAGGCCCCGCCAGGCCCCTTATCGCGCCTGCTGTCCGACTGGGCGCTGCGGCTCGCGTCGGCGACCCGCTTGTCCAAGCTGCTGGGCCGGCGCCAGGCCGATTATCTGCAAAACATGCTGGACATGTTCGCCAACGGCGACCTGGCGCAAGCGCTGCGCCACGCGGTGCCGATCGACGCCATCGGCGGCGGGGCGGCACGCCCGGCGCTGGGCACGCCGCGCCCGCGCACCAGCCTGACCATCAGCGGTCCCAGCCCGGCCGCGCCGGCGATCGGCCTGGACAGCGATCTGTCGGCGCAGCTGCGCGCCACCTACCGGCGCAGCTTCGAGCAGCTCGACCGCGAGGGCCGCATCGACGAAGCCGTCTATGTACTGGCCGAGCTGCTGCAATGCGGCCTGGAAGCGGTGACCTACCTGGAAAAGAAGGAGCGCTATTTGCAGGCGGCGCAACTGGCCGCCACCGTGGAACTGGCGCCGGCGGTGGCGGTGCGCCTGTGGGTGCTGGCCGGCGACATCGAGCGCGCGGTCCAGGTGGCGCGCCTGCACAACGACTTCGACGCCGCCGTGCGCCTGCTGGAAAGCCGCAACAGCGAGCACGCGGCGCCGCTGCGGCGCCACTGGGCCGAATACCTGGCCGCGCGCGGCGACCTGGCCGAAGCGATCGATGCCATCTGGCCCTTGCCGCAGCATCACTCGCTGGCGCTGGCTTGCCTGGTGCAGGCTGAACGCAGTGGCGGCACCCTGGGAATGCAGGCGCTGGCGCGCAAACTGGCGCTGATGCCGGGCACACTGCGCAGCAGCGCGGCGGCCATCAACACGGTATTGACCGCGCCAGGCGAGGACGGCGTGCAGCTGCGCGCACGTCTGGCGATGGCGCTGCTCGACACCACGCCGGCGTCGGCGTCCTCCAAACGCGTGGCCGCGGCGCTGCTGCGCAAGGTGCTGCCGGACCGGATTGAAGGCTTGAGCCGGCTCGACAAGAAGGCGCTGGTGCAGCTGGCCGAGCTGGCCGGCAGCGCGGTGCTCAGCGCCGACCTGCCCGTGTTTTCAACCAGGCCCGACATCGACGTGATGCCGCTCAATGCGCGCGGCGAGCCGCTGGTCCTGAGCATGGACGAACGCGGCCTGATGCCGATCCAGTACGCGCGCAGCCTGCCGGACGGCCAGTACCTGCTGGCGTTGGGCGAAGGCGGCGTGGTGCGGATCGGGCGCGACGGGCGCCAGCTGGCCCACTATCCGGTGCCGGCCGAGCATCTGGTGATCTCGCACAATGGCAAGCGCGCGCTGGCCCTGGTCAAGCGCGACCGCAAATACCGGGTCAGCCGGCTCGACCTGATCAGCGGCAGCGTGTCGGACTGGCTGACGCTGGAACTGCAGCACTGGTCCGGCCAGTACGATGGGGTGTCCTGGAACGTGGCCATGGAGCGGCGCCTGGCGGTGCTCGACACCACCGCGCAGCATCAGAGTATCGTGTGGCAGGTCGCCAGCCTGCCCGGCGTGATCGACGGCTATGCCGACCGGGCCGGCGCGCTGACGATCCTGCTGCGGGTACCCGACGGGTTCGAGCAATGGTCGTACCAGCAGCCGGGCCGGCATCTGCGCCAGCGCGACTGGTGGAACGATATCGCCTGGAGCGAGGGCATGCGCATGCTTCCCGGCCCGTCGGGGGCGGCGCCGTTCCTGGTGAGCATCGACCGGGTTTCCGAGCAGATTCTGGTGAAGCAGCACGGCTTGCCGGCGCTGCCGCCGGTCGCGCTGGGATTGAGCGCGCCGTCCAAGGTACTTATCGACGGCAAATGGCTGGTCCTCGTCGGCGAGGAGGAAAGGTCGATGTGCTGCCGCATCGTCAGTTTGAACGATGGCGTGGAGCGGGCGCGCATCGTGCTGCCGCAGCACAGTTCGGGGCGCTTCAGCTTTCACGACGGGCGCCTGCTGGTGTTCGACCAGGCTGGCCGCCTGATCGATGTGGATTGCGAGACCGGCGTGGCAAGCACCCTGTGCCTGAGTTAAGCTGATGCGCAGGGCACGGACCTTGCCGGATATTGATGAAGATGAAGATGGGCAATCCTTACCTGGCACCGCAGGCCGCCACGCCGCCGGCGCCGGGCGGGCCGCGCGATGCCTCACCCATCATTTTTTGGACTGAACAATGAACAATCCCTACGCGCCGCCGGGCGCCGACATGTTCCTCGCCGGGCCGGTGCAGGCGCGCTGCACGCCGGGCCGGTGCAGGCGCGCTGCACGCCGCGCCTGCTGGCCCTGCACGGGCGCATCGGGCGCGTGCGCTATCTGCTGTATGTGTCGCTGTTGACGAGCTTGCTGATCGCTGCCACCATGCTGATGGTGGCCGCACTGATGCCGATCGGCGCTCCGGTGAGCACGCTGGCGCTGCTGATGCTGATCCCCTTGCTGGGTATGCTGTGCGTGATGACGCGCCGGCGCCTGAATGACCTGGGGCATTCCGGCTGGTGGAGCGTGCTGGGTTTAATTCCGTTCGTCAATCTGGTGGCGGGCTTGTGGCCGCTGCTGGAGGCTGGCAACCCCGGCGAGAACGCCTACGGCTTGCCGCCGCCGTCCAACGGCTGGCAACTCGTGCTGGCAGCGTGCGTGATTCCGCTTGCCATGCTGCTGTCCTTGCCCACCTTTATGAAAATGCAGTACCGCTGGAGCACCATCGTCGCTGCCGCTTACTTTCCGATGGCGCTGCCAGGCATGCAGAACGGCGCTCCGCCGCCGCACCTGACGCCGATCTGGCGATGAGCGCAAGCGGGCCGACGACCATATTGATGGAGAATCGATGAATAATCCGTACGCCGCACCCGCCACCAACATGCTCGCGGCCATGCCGGTCGAACCAACGTACGTGCCGCGCATGCTGGCCACGACGGGACGCATCGGACGCGTGCGCTACCTGGTGTATCTGTCGCTGTCGACGGGCGTGCTGATGGCCGCCACTGCCCTGATGGTGGAGGGACTGATGAAAATCGGTCCGCTGGCAAGCATGCTGGCGCTGGTCATGGCCATCCCCTTGCTGGCCGTGATATTGGTCACGACCGGCCGTCGCATGAATGACATGGGCCATTCCGGCTGGTGGGGCTTGCTGCATCTGGTGCCGCTGGTAAATGTGCTGTTCTGGGTGCGGCCGGTGTTGGGACCGGGCGACGGCGGGGCGAACCAGTACGGCTTGCCGCCGGTACCCAACACCTGGCTGCTGGTAATTGCCGCCTGGGTGTTTCCGGTCGCCGTGTTTCTGACCTTGCCGACCTATTTGAAATTTCAGCAAAGGTGGATCAGTAGCGTGGTCACGGCGTATTACCACATACCGCTGCCGGGAACGCAGGGCGACGCAGCCGATGCCACGGGAGGAAAAAGATGAATAATCCCTACGCGCCGCCGGAATCGGACCTCACGCCGGTGCAAGAGCACGGCGACACCTATACGCCCACCTGGTTCGACGCACGCGGGCGCATCGGCCGCTTGCGGTACCTGGTGTATGCCACGGTGCCAGTCATCCTGGTGCTGGTGTCGCTCCTGGGTGGCGGGCGGGTCCTGGCCGAACGGCCCCTTGTGCTGGGCGTGCTGGCCATGTCGATGGGGCTTGCCTTGGCGGTCGTGCTGGCAGTGATGACGCTGCGGCGCCTGCGCGACCTGGCGCAGCCGGGGTGGTGGGCGCTGATTCTGCTGCTGGCGCCGATCAATCTGCTGCTGGTCGGGTTCCTGCTGGTGCGCCCGGGCGACGCGGGCCCGAACCGCTACGGGCCGCCACCGTCGGAAAACACGACGCTGGTGGCGGCCGGAACATGGATGGTCATGCTGATGGCGCTCACCGGGCTGGTGTGGGTGTTCGATATCGGCTGAGCCGGGGCGCCGGTCGCACCGGCTTATTCGGTCCGGTGAATCGCGCAGAGCTTGTTGCCGTCCGGATCACGCACATAAGCCAGGTTCATCGGGCCCAGGCTGGTGTCGCGCTGACCTGGCGGGTCTTCGCAGGCGTTGCCGCCAGCGCCTAGCGCCGTATCGTAAAATTTTTGCACTTGCTCCAGCGAGCCGCATTTGAAGGCGATGGTGCCGCCGTTCGCATGCGTCGCCGCTTCGCCGTTGATCGGCTCGGTGATGCAGAGGATGCTGCCGTCGTGCCGGTAAAACAGCCGGGCGTGGCCCGAATGGGCCTTGTTATACAGCGGTTCGCCGGCCCCGAGTGTTGCGAGCACGGCGTCATAGAACCGTTTCGACCGTTCGATGTCGTTTGAACCGATCATTACATGACTGAACATGTTTTCTCCGTTTTGTGCCCTGAAGGTTATCCGGGCTAACTGTCAATAAGAATGTAAAGCTTACAGCTGCCCGCTTTCCTTGATGTCGAGGTAGCGGTTCACCAGCGCCGTGCTGAGCTGCTCCGGCGTGATGTCGATCAGGCGCTCGGCGCGGATGCCCAGGCGCCGGATGGCCTCGCGCCGCTGCTGCAGGTAGTGCACCGTGGCGCTGTAGCGCAGGGCGCCGGGGAAGCTGTCGACCGCCTTGCTGCGCGCGCCGTCCATGACCTTTTCGCGCAGGCTGGCGCAGATCACCAGGTGCTTGCTCGACATCAGTTCGCACGCCGAGCGCAGCGCCGTGTCGTCTTCGTCGCGCAGGTTGGTGATGATGACGACGAAAGCGCGCTTGCTCAGGCGGTTGAGCAGGTTGGTGGCCGCCTGCAGGTAGTCGGGCGCCATTTCCGACGGTTGCACGTCGTACACCGCGCCCAGCAGGCGATCGAGCCCGTTGCGGCCCTTGAGCGGCGCCACCCAGCGGGTCTCGCCGCCGAAGGTCATCAGGCCGACCGCGTCGCCCTGTTTCTGCGCCAGGAAGCCGAGCGTGAGCACGGCGTTGAGCGCGTGGTCGAAGTGGGTGGTGGTGTCGTCGCGCGCCAGCATGCGGCGCCCGGTATCGAGCAGGAACACGACCTGCTGGTCGCGCTCTTCCTGATACTCGCGCGTGATCGGCTTCTGGCGCCGCGCGGTCGCTTTCCAGTCGATCGAGCGCATGCTGTCGCCGTCGCGGTATTCGCGCAGTTGGCGAAAGTCGGTGCCTTCGCCGCGGCGCCGCTTGCGGATGGCGCCGGCCGCCGGCGCGCGGCGGTCGGTCGCGCTCAGGGTGTGGCCGAGCAGCTTGGAAAAATCGGGGAAGACCTTGATGGTGCTCGGCGCGCCGATGCGATGCACGCGCTGCCACAGGCGCAGCGGCGAGCGCACGCGCAGGTGGGCCGGCCCGAAACCGGCCGGGCCGCGCTGGTCGGCGCACAGGCTGTAGCTGACGGCGGCATACGCGCCCGGCGCGATCTGGCTGCGGTGGCTCAGGCCTTCCATGGCCCAGGTGGCGGGATAGTCGTCGTACAGGTCGAGGGCGACGTGGCGAGCGCCCTCGTTGTGCAGCTTGAGCGTGACCTTGTTCCAGGTGCCGACCGGCCAGACGCCGGCCAGTTCGCGCTCGACCCGCAGCAGCGGCGCCTTGCGCGAGATCCAGGCGTCGACGCAGGCCACGGCCAGCGCGGCCAGGCCCGCCCCCTGCCACAGCGGCAGCAGCGCCTCGACGTGGCTGGCCGCCAGGCCAAGCACGGTCCACCCGCCGGCCACAAGCAGCAGGGTGCGCGACGGGGTCAGTACGTCAGCCACGCGGAGCGGCGACTTCTTCGATCAGGCCAAGCAGCAGTTCGTCGCTGCTCAGGCCATCGAGTTCGCTTTCGGGAGAGACGGCGATGCGGTGGCGCAGCACCGGCAGCGCGGCGGCCTTGATATCGTCCGGGGTCACGTAGTCGCGCCCCGACGTCAGCGCCATGGCGCGCGCCATGCGCACCAGCGCGATGCAGCCGCGCGGACCGGCGCCGATCGCAATGCCGGGCCAGTCGCGCGTGGCGCGCACCAGCCGCACGGCGTAGGCGCCAACGGCGTCGTCGACCCGGATGCGGGCCACCAGCTGCTGCAGCGCGACGATGGTTTCAGGCTTGACCAGGGTGGCCACCTGGCTCACTTCCAGGCCGTCGCCGACGCGGTCGCGCGTGACCATGCGCAGCATCTGCTCTTCTTCGTCGACGGTCGGATAATCGATGCGCACCTTGATCAGGAAGCGGTCCAGCTGCGCTTCCGGCAGCGGGTAGGTGCCTTCGTTTTCCAGCGGATTTTGGGTGGCCAGCACCATGAACGGCGGCGGCAGCTGGTGCGATTCGCCTTCGATCGTCACCTGGCGCTCCTGCATCACTTCGAGCAGCGAGGACTGGGTCTTGGCCGGGGCGCGGTTGATCTCGTCGGCCAGCAGCAGATGCGCGAACACGGGGCCGCGGCGCACGCTGAAGGACTGGCTTTTCATGTCGTAGACGGCGTGGCCCATGACGTCGGCCGGCATCAGGTCGGGTGTGAACTGGATGCGCGAAAAGTCGCCGGCGAAGGTCTTGGCCAGGGCCTTGACCAGCAAGGTCTTGCCCAGGCCCGGCACGCCTTCGATCAGCACGTGGCCGCCCGCGAGGCAGCAGGCCAAAACCTGGTCGACAACGGCCTGCTGGCCGATCACGGCGCTGCGGATTTCCTCGCGCATGCGCTGGACAATGCCGATCGCCTGGTTCAGGCGGTCGGCCGTGATGGCAGGGGCGGCGCTGGTGGCGGTGCTATCGTTCATAGTGATTTCTCAGTTCTTGAAGAGTGCGGATCTGACGGGTGAATCGGGTGACATGGCTGGCGGCGTCCTGCTGCAGCGCTTCGCTGACATCGGCATCTAGCAGCGAACAGTCGCGCGCCAGGGTCGCCCACAGCTGGGTTTCGGGCAAACGGAACAGGGCCGGGGCACGGCGCCGGATCAGGGCCAGCGTATCTTCGCGCGCGGCCTCGAGCAGCACCTGGCGCCCGCCATCGGCCTTCCACAGCCAGGCGCCGCTGGCGTCGATGTGTTCGAGCAGCGAACGCCGTTCGGCCTTGGGCGCGGGGATGATCGGGCCGAAACGGCGCACCGCGGCCCAGAACATGAGCGCCACGCCGACCGCAAGGCTGATCAGGAACAGGCTGTAATTGCGCCACAGGGCCTTGTACCAGGGCAGCACGTTCAGGTTGCGCACGATGGTGACGTGCCGGCCCGGCGTGAGCTCGGTCAGTGCCAGCAGAAGTTGGGCGTGGTCGCGCTCGTCGATCATGTAGTTGGTGAAGTAATCGTTGGTCACCAGGACGACCTGGCCCTTGCCCTCGCGGTAGACGCGCACGGCGCCGCCATCGTCGTCGCTCCAGAGCGGGGCGACGGCGTTGGGCAGGCTGACCAGTTCCATCTTGCCGCCGTCGAGTTCGAGCGGATAGCTCTTGCCCGGCAGGGTCAGGCGGCTGACGGTCTTGTCGCGCTCGCGCCGGGCCGCGGCGATCGCTTCCGGCTTGTCCTTGTCTTCCGCGGCCGGCTCGGTGCGGCATTCGCAGGCCTTGGCGTCGCGGCGCACGCGCGCGCCGAAGCGGTCGGTGAGCGGGTCGTTGTTGTGGCGGGCTTCGGCGGTGAAAAACGGCCGGGCGCGCGGCTCGGACGGAGCATGGTCTTCCTCTTCGTCCTCGTCCTCGTCCGCATCCTCCTTGGGCTTGTCTTCATCCTTGCCCTGCGCCCCGGCGGGAGCGGCGGCCGGCCTGGGCTCTTCGACTTCTTCTTCCTCGTCCTCGATCTCGTCGTCGTTCTCCTCGCTGGCCGGCTCCAGCGCGGCGAGCGCGGCTTTTTCGGCGGACGTCAGCGAGCGCGGTTCGGCAATCAGGGTATTACCGCGCCGCACCCAGTCGAGCATTTCCTGTGCCTGGCCCGGCAGCGCCGTGCCCGACGCGCCGCTGAGGATCATGGTGCCGCCGCCGACCTTGGGCAAGATCAGTTCGCCCAGCGAGCCGACGCTGCTGACGACCCGGCCGTTCTGTTGCAACAGGCGCGTGGCGGCCAGCATGCGATCCTTGCGCGCCGCCTCGGACATGGTGCGCCGCGATTCCCAGCGCAATTCCATCATGTCGTGCCACCACCAGGTGCCGAGGGCGCCCAGGGCCACCAGGGCCAGCACGGACAGGAAGCTTTTCAGGTTGTCGTTCATGCCGCCGTCTCCCGCAGTGCGCCGAACTGCGCATCCCATGCGGCGCAGCAGGCCATCAGGGTGTCGTCGTCCGGCCAGCGCGCGGCGTAGGCGCCGCCCAGCCACAGGGAGGTGGCGCTGATGGCCACTTCCAGGCGCGCTTGAGAGAGCTGCTGGCGCTGCGCGGCCTGGCGCGCCAGGCGCAGGCAGTCGCCTTCGGTATTACCCTGGCGCAGGGGCAGTGCATCTTCCGTGACCAGGCGCGACAGGGTGGCGCGGTACAGCAGGGCCAGGGCGGCGCGCCGCTCGCCGCGGGTCCACAGGGCGCGCACGTCGGCCGTCACATCGGGCGGCAGCGATTCGGCGCGGATGTTCAGGCCGCCGATTTCGGTGGCCACGCGCGCCTTGGCCGCGCGCTCGAAGGACGGGAAATGGTGGCGGTAGCGGTACAGCACCCAGGCCACGGCGCCGATGGCCGCCGCGATGAACAGCACCTTGAGGATGGCGGCGATCAGGTTCATGTCGGACGAGGAGCGTTTGCGCTCTTCCTTCTTGATTTCCTTCTTCTTGTCGCGCTCTTTCAGTTCCCAGCTTTCCACGCATTCGTAGCCGCGCAGGTCGGGGTCGGCATAGACCTGGTCGATCTGCTGGCGGATGCGCGCCTGCTCGGGGGCCTGCGCCGGACCGCGTTCGGGCAGGCGCATGCCCTTGGGCCGTTCGCATGGCGGGCGCGCCGGGGCCGGTGACGCCAGGGCACGCTTGCCGGGTGCGGCAGGCTCGGCCCAGACCGGCGCGGGAACGACCGCCAGCGCCAGCAGCATGCCGGCGCCGGCCAGCACCAGCAGCGCCGACACGGGCGCGGCGCTGCGCGCACGGGCCGCTTGCGGGCGCTTGATCTGGCGCAGCTTGATTTCGAGATCCCACGCTTCCATGCTGGCGCGGCGGTTCAGGTACAGGGTAAAGCAGCAGGCCGTGTAGACCGGCGCGATGAGCGCGATGGACAGGGCGAAGGCGCCCAGGGTGAGCAGCTCGGTCAGCACGTCGGGCGTGTCGCTGACCATATTGGCAAACAGGAGAAACGGATTGCCGATCTTGCCGTCCGCGGCAAAAATGCCGATGAAGCCGAGGGCGCCCAGCTGCAGCACCACTTCCAGGTGCGCGCAGACGACGCCGAACCAGACTGCCGACGAGGCGGTCCCATTCTTGCCGAGCGCGCTGCGGCGTGCGCTGGCGACCCCGCCGCGCGCACCTTCGAGCTGCCAGACCGGTTGCCACAGGCCGCGTCCGGCGCTGATCAGGCGGCCCCACGTAATCAGGCGGAACCAGCCGCCGCCGAGCTGGCCCGGCCAGGCGCGCACCGCTTCCTGCCAGGTGACGGCGGTGCCGAACACCTGGCGCGAGAGCACGTACAGGGGCGCGCGTTCGAGCAGGGGCTTGAACCACCAGGCCAGGATCAGCCAGGCCCAGGACAGTTCGGGCAGCCACACGGTCAGCGCGGCGCACACGGCGACCAGGGGCAGCCACAGCGCCAGGAACGCCATGTAGGCCGCGCCGGCGTGCGAGTGCAGCAGGCTGAACCCGAGGTCGAGCGCCTGGGCATTGGTGCGCGGGCGCAGTTCGATCTGCAGTTTGTCGATTTGCATGGCGGCCCTTATTGCTTGCCGCGGCCGGCGAACAGGAAAAATCCGATCACCAGCGCCCAGCCGATGCCGCCGACAGCGTACTTGACCTGGATCGGGATCGCCCCTGAACCGGACCAGAACGCTTCAAAGAAGGCCGCGAACATGGTCATCAGGCTGCCGCCGACGATCACCGGGAACATGGTCTGGCTGGTGGTGTAGAGCGCGTGCGCGCGGGTCAGCCGGCCCGGGTGGATCAGGGTCAGCCCGAGCCGGATGCCGGACATGGCGCACAGCAGCAGCCCCGTGATTTCGAGGCTGGAATGGGTGATCACGAACGACCAGAACTGGTGGACGGTGGTCGGGTCGCGGGTGAGCCAGGCGCCGATCACGCCCAGGTGCATGCCGTTCAGGCCGAGGCTGATCAAGGCCGGGATGCCGCCGAAAATGCCGCCGGCAAAACTGCGAAAACCGATCGAGACATTGTTCCAGATGTAGTGGCCGAACATCATCAGGTCGCCCTCGCTGCCGCCGCGCCCGACGTGGATGCGGGACGGCTGGTACATTTCGCGGAACTGGTCGAGCTGTTGCGCCGAGGCGAAGCTGTACGCCCACTGCGGCTGGTACCAGACCAGCAGGCCGACCACGAGGCCGACGCCGAAAAACGCCAGGCAGGTAATGAGCAGCAAACGCCATTCGGCGCGCACGCGGCAGGGAAAGTCGACCAGCATCCAGCGCAGCAGGGTAGTGGGGCGCTCGACGACCGTGCCGTACAGGCGGCGGTGGCAGGCGCCGACCATTTTCTGCAGATGATCGGTCAGGGCGGGCGAATAGCCGCGCTGGCTGCACAGCGCCAGGCACTGGCACAGGCGCCGGTACAGGGCCGGCAGCGCGCGCTGGTCGGCTTGGCTGCCGTCGAGGATGGCAGCGATCTCGGTCCAGAGAGCGGCGTTGTCGGCTTCGAACTGAATTTGCTTCATTGGGTCAGGCCCGCCACGTAGGAGCGCATGCGCTCGACCGACTCGGTGCCGCGTACGCCGGTCAACGGTTCGGCGATGCTGCCCAATTCGGCCATGCGGTCGAGCGGCAGCTTCGCTTCGCGCTCGAACAGGTCGACCAGGGTGCGCTGCTGGTCGGGACTGAGCGGGAACGGCAGCGGCAGCGGATGGGCCAGCAACGGGGTGGGGCGCGGCACGGCCTTTTCGTGATAAATGACCTGGGTGCCGGCGACGATATCGCCCAGGCGGCGAAAGCGCAGGTCGAACATCATGCACACCAGCCCGGTTGCGTACATGACCGGGAGGAAGTCGGCCACCAGCAGCAGATTGCGCAGGGTCGATTCGCGCCAGCCGACCGGCAGGCCGTCGCTGCGCACCACTTCCAGGCCGACGGCGCGTTTGCCCAGCGTGCGGCCGCTGAAATACACTTCGCTGATGATCGGATAGCCCCAGTAGGTCACGAACAGCAGCAGCAGGAAAATGCCTTCGCCCAGTTTCCCGCTTGGCATGGCGAGGCGCAGCAGAAAGCACACGACGGCCCACAGCAGGAAATCGAGCAGCCAGGCAACCGCGCGCAGGTAGGGGCCGGCGGGCGTCAATTGCAGGCTCACGCCCTCGGGCGTGGTCAGGGACAAGCGGCCGTCTAGCAAGCGTGGGCCTCTTCGCGCTGCCGGAATGCCGCTGATTTTAGTACCGCCATGCGTTTTGCCGTGTTAAATTTACTGTAGGATGTATTTATTGTACCCAAGAAACGATGCATCGATGGCAAATATGTGAAAATTGCAGCGCTGTTTGTTGGCGGAGGACCACGTTGCAAGCCGGCTGCCGGCGCCGTCGACGTCAGTATCGTCGTGGTATCGTTGTTTGCGCTGGAAGTGTACCAAGGTCGCTTCCGCCCCGTCACAGCTTATCGGGTGGAATGATTTGAACAGAAAATTAGTCATTGGCGTGTGCATCGCCGCTGCCGCCGCGTCGGTGGCGCAGGTGCCGGACAAGCCTGCCCCGGCTGCGGCCGCGCCGGCGTTTCCCAGCCATCTGCTGGCCGGAGCGGGCGCCTGCCCGCCGCCGGCCTGGCCGCGCGAAGCGCTACGCTACGATTTGCAGGGCAGCACCACGCTGGCGTTCGCCATCGGGCCGGATGGCGCGGTGGTACAGCCGCGCCTGTTGCGTACGAGCGGCTGGAAAATGCTCGACGACGCCGCCCTGGCCGGGATTGCCGCCTGCCGCTTCAAGCCGGGCCTGGACGCGGCGCAGCGCGCCGGACCATTCCCCATGCAGTTCGACTGGAAGCTCGACGGCGATGCTGGTGTCACGCCGGTGCTGCGCGCCGGCAGTTGCCAGGCTTCCTCGCGCTTTGCGCACTTCGCCCCGTTCGACGCGGCGCCCACCAGCGCCAGCGGGGTGCTGGTGCGCTTTATCGTGGGCGAGGGCGGCGTGCCGTTCCGCCTCGCCGCCGAGGCCAACGGCCAGCCGGACGCGCTGGTGGCCGGCGCGCTCGACTACGTGCGGTCCTGCCGTTTCGACTACGATCCGGCCGGTCCGGGCGCGCGCAGTGACAGCGTGACCGGCCGCGTGCTGGCGCGGTAAGTTCTTTTCGTCTGTTATCGCTTGCTGGACGGCCTCACGCCGCGCATCGGGGCTCAGGCGGCTTTAGCGCTAGTTCCAGGTGGCGCGCCAGGCCGCGTAGCGCCGGAACGATGCCGGCGTGTTGAGTTCTTCGATGACGTCGTCGTCGCCGTCGCCATCGGTGACGTGGAACAGCAGCGCCACCGCATCGCGCTGGGCGGCGCTGCCGAACAGGCCTTCGTCGGCCAGCTGCTGCAAGGCCGCGCTGCAGGCGCCGAACACCCATGCGCGCAGTGCGTCGATGTCGACCTCGTTGGGAAGATCGCGGTGGTAGGGCAGGATCATGCGGTAGGCGATGTCGAGCCAGGCGCCTTCCTCGAAGAACGACCATTCCGACGGATTCCACAGGATATCGTCGCCGCCGCCGTCCTCGCTGAGCGCTTCCACGCTGTTGGCGAGCGGGACGATCGTCATGGCGCTGTCGTCGCTGATCAGGGCGAAGGCGTTGAACGTCTGGTCCGGATGGGCCGCGCGCATGGCGTTGAAGGCGTTGCGGGCGCCGTCGCGGATTTCGCTGGCCAGCAGGGCGGCATCGAGCCGGTTCAGGTCGACATTGGCCTGGCGCGTGAGCGTGAAGCCGGCGGCCACGGCGTCGGCGCACAGGGCCGCGTAGCGCGCCTGGGCGGCGGCCGGGCTGGCCACTTCATCGAGCGTGTCGGTGCCCCAGGTTTCGGCCATGCCGGTGGCGCTCCAGACTGCCGTGCCGAGGTCGCGCACCTCGACAAACTGTCGTGGCTTGGTGCCGGCGTATTTGTGAAAAAGTGACCAGTTCGTCGTCATTGTTGCGTCTGTGCTTTATGTTGGAGGTATTGCGGTCCTGTTTGTGCGGTAAATACTGCTGGCGCACGATAACCTTGTTGCTTCGGAAAGAAGTATGACGGGCGCAAGGCCTCCTGTCACGTTCAATCTGGGAAGCCGCTGCGCGTTGCCGGAACGGAGAAAGAAACACGGCGGTGCGGCGAGGCGGGCGACCTCACGGATGAGCTGGACTGAATCCGCTTCCTTTTGCAATTCAAGGAAGAGATGGATGTGCGCGTGCGCAAGGCTGGCGCGGCATGGGAGGAGGGCGAAGGCTGGCGTTCTCGGGGTGCCGGCCGATACCGTTGCCGGCGAGAGCGGCAACGGTATAGCGATTGCCCGGCCGTGTGGGCCGGGCTGCGGATCAGCGTGCGCCGGTGCCGCCGGTCAGCGCGGCCGGCAGGTTGTCGACGTTGTCGAGCTTGTACGGGAACAGCACGGTGTCGCTGAACACCTTGGCGCCGGTGTCCCGGTCCGCATCGGTGGCCGACTTGCCGGTGTAGCGGTTCGAGGCGATGTTGGCATCGATCAGCCCGTTGCTGCCGTTCCAGTGCGGCCTGGCCGTGTTGGCAAAGAAGTTTCCTTCCACTTTCACTTGCGCAAAGTCATCGGCGCTGATGGCGAAGTAGGGCACGTCCAGCCAGTAGTTGTTGTACAGGTGAGTGCGGGATGCCGCGCCCATGAGCTTCGGATTGCGGCCCGAGGTCTTGTTCCAGAAGTTGTGGTGCAGGGTCACCTGCGAGTTGCTGAACGCGTTGGTGTAGTGGTGCTGGTTGCCGCAGACCGCCGGGTTGGTGCCGTCAAAGCGGTTCCAGCTGAGGGTGACGTTCTTGCTGTCCTGGATATCGATGTGGCCGTCGCTGATCATGCTAAAGCGCACATGGTCGACCCAGACGTGGCTCGACTTGCTGACGGTGATGCCGTCGCCCGCTTCGACCATGCCGGGGTTGATGTTTTCGATGGACAGGTTGCGGATGATGACGTTCCTGGCGCCGCTCAGGGTGAGCGAGGCGCCGATGATGCGCGCATCCTTGTTCAGGCCGACCAGGGTCTTGTTGGAACCGACCCGGATATTGATTTCATCGCGCGGGCGCATGTAGCGCGTTTCGCTGGTCGAGCCGAGTTCCTTGCAGGTCTGTGCGCCGACCGGAATGCGGTAAGTGCTCTTGCCGGGATCCTGGTAGGTCGGGCAGGCGACCGCGCAGGTGCTTTGCGAGCGCACGGGGGTGCGGCAATCGATGGTGGTGCCGGCCGGGATCTGGATCACTGCCGCGGCGGCCGATTGCAGGGCGCCGCTCAGGGCGCTGCACGAGGTCACGGTAACCGGGGCGGTGTTGCCGCCACCGGTGGTGGTGCTCAAGCCGTCGGCGCCGCGCTGGGCCGCGAAGCCGTCCGGTGCGGGGCCGCCGCAGGAACCGTTGGTCGGGTTGAAGAACCAGCGCTGCAGGCCGCCGGCGCTATCAATCGCCTGGTAGACGCGCGAGCCGCTGTTGTTGTCGCCCGCGGTGAGCGACTTGCCCGAGTGGCGCGCGACGACGTTGTAGCCGCCGCTGGCCGATTTTTTGAGCAGCCATTGCTGGTTGTGGGCGCCGGTGGCGTTCCATTGGATGATCCTGGCGCCATCGTTGGCGGACAGGTTCAGTACGTCGAGCAGCAGGCCGCTCTGTTTGGCTTGCATGGTCCAGTAGCCGTTGCCGGCGTCGCGCAGATAGAATTGCTGGTTGGCGCTGCCGCCGTAGCCCCATTGCTGCACTTCGGCGCCGCCCTGGGTCGAGCCGGCGACGATGTCGAGCGCTTTGCCGGAGGCGGCGTTGACGACGCTGTACAAGCCGCCGTTGGTCACGGCGGCGGAGCAATTGGCGGCGCTGGCGGGATTGGCCATCAACGCCAGGGGAATGGCGAGGGAGGCGGCCAGGGCGGCCAGGCGCCGTGCGGGAAACGGACGGATCGACGCGTCGGAAACGGGGAATTCGGTCATGGCTGGTGTAGCTCCGGATGGTTGGCAAGCAGGCCACGACATGGGCTTACTTGTGTTATTGAAATGCAAAGAAGCGGATGCTATCAGCTAAAATGTACATACAGGTATATGCATTTCCTAAAGATGTATGCAATTTTTGATGGGCCGGGAGTGGTATGGATGTGGCCCGGCGTGGTCCGAGAGGAGCTGGCGACGGCCGCCACGGCGCAGGCGCGGGCGGCCATCGTCCGTCATGCGTCGCACGGCATGGCCGGCTCGGCCGCCTCCTGCTCGCGGCGCATGAGCAAGTCGCGCATCTGCGCCGCCGCCAGCGGCTTGCCGTAGTAATAGCCCTGCGCCTTGTCGCATCCGCTTGCGCGCAAGAATTCGCCTTGCTCCAGCGTTTCGATACCCTCGGCAACCGTTTCCATTTTCAAGCTCCGGGCAATGGCAATGATGGCTTTCGTGATGGCGGCGTCCTCGGTGCTGTGCGGCAGGTCGCGCACGAAGCTGCGGTCGATCTTCAGCGCGCTGACCGGAAATGTCTTGAGGTAGCTCATGGAAGAGTAGCCGGTCCCGAAATCGTCGATGGCCAGCGCGATGCCGGCGCGCTTGAGCGTATGCAGTTTGTCGATCACGCTGGCCGAGGCATCCATCAGCATGCTTTCGGTCAGTTCCAGTTCCAGCCAGCGCGCGTCGATTCCGCTGTCGTCGACGATTCCCAGCACCGAGGCGACCAGCCCTTCCTCGCTCAGCTGGCGTCCGGACAGGTTGATCGACATCCGCACGCCGTGGCCATCGTCATGCCACCTGCGCAGTTCGTGGCAGGCTTCGCGCAGCACCCATTCGCCGATCGCCACGATCATGCCGGTATCTTCGGCCACCGGAATGAAGTCGGCCGGGCTGATCAGGCCAAGGTCCGGATGGATCCAGCGGATCAGGGCTTCGGCGCCGCAGATGGCGCCGCTGCGCAGGTCGATCTGGGGCTGGTAGTGGAGCACGAATTCCTTGCGTTCGAGCGCGCGGCGCAGGTTGTTGTCGAGCGTGAAGCGCTTGCGCGCATCTTCCTGCATGCTGTGCGTGAACAGCCGGTAGGCATTCTTGCCGCTGTTTTTCGCGTAGTACATGGCGCTGTCGGCGTATTTGAGCAACTCGTGCATCGTCAATGCATCGTCCGGGTACACGCTGATGCCGATGCTGGCGCTGATGTGAATTTCGTGGCCCGAGATGGCGATCGGCTGGGCAATGCGCAGCAGGCATTTTTCGGCGACCATCGAGGCGTCGCCGATGTGGTGGACGTTTTCCAGGATGATGGCGAACTCGTCGCCGCCGATGCGGGCAATGGCGTCGCCGGCGCGCACGGTTTCGGTCAGGCTGCGCGAGACCAGGCGCAGCAGTTCATCGCCGATATCGTGCCCCAGCGTGTCGTTGACGGTCTTGAAGTTGTCGAGGTCGATGAACATCACCACGGCGCGCTCGCGGCAGCGCTGGGCGCGGGCGATGACCGCTTCGAGCCGGTCGTTGAAGAAGTGGCGATTGTGCAGCTGGGTCACGTTGTCGAAGTGGGCCAGGCGGTCGAGCTTGACCTCGACCCGCTTGCGCTCGGCAATCTCGGCCTCGAGTTCGCTCTCGCGCTTCTGGATGCGCTCGAGCATGGTGTTGAACGCCGTCGACAGCATGCCGATATCGGCCAGCGAGCTGACCTCGGCCCGGATCGCGTAGTCGCCAAGGCGCGAGATCTGCGCGCTCGTTTCCGACAGCGCGCGCAGGGGATCGGTAATGAAACGCTGCAGACGCGACAGCACCAGATGGGCGATGGCCAGCACCGCGAGCATGACGGGAATGGTGAGCGCCAGGTAGAACGCGAGCTGGCGGTAGACGTTGTCCAGCGAGCTCTGCACGATGAGGGTGCCGAGCCGCTGGCGCTTGACCATCAGCGGCTCGACCACGGTGACGTGGCGGTACGACAGGGTGTAGCCGCTGCCGCTGTCGTGCCGCAGCGCGACCGGGGCCGCCCCGGCGTCGCGCAGGTAGCTGGCGAAGCGCTTGTTGGCGTTGTCGTAGACCACGGCCGACTGCACATCCGACACCACGCGCAGGGCGGCCAGGATGTCGTCGGCGGCGTGCTGGTCGCCAAAGAGCATGGCGGCCGACATGTTTTCGCTGCCCATGGCCGCCTGCGCCTGGGTCTGGCGCACCAGGGCCGCCGTGAAGAAATAGGTCTGGATTCCGAGCAGGAACAGGGTCGAGAGCAGGATGACGGTCCCGCTGGTGACCAGGTTTGCCCACTTGAGCTTGGTGCTCAGGGTTTGTGTGCGGTTGCGGCGGCGAGGCCAGGGGCGTTTCATGATGGGTCCGTTTCGTGGGTTCAATACACAGCGCGCGCGAGGCGCAGCACTTTGGAACTGAGCGCGATATTGGCGGCGCGCGCCGCCTCGGCGTTGAACTCGAAGGCGATGCGCTTGTCCTCGACGTCCAGTTCGACCATGATGCCCATGCGCGCCGCCCCCTTCGCGTCGGAGACCGTCAGCACGCCTTCCTGGCGCGCCGACTGCGCCAGCAGGGCCACGCTGTCGCTCTCGGAGGCGCTGATGAACACGATCTGGCATTGCTTGAGCGCGTCGTGGCCGGAACGTGGATAGGCGATCGTCATCTTCGCTGCGCCCAGCGGCTTGCCCTCCAGGCTGGCGAGCAGATTGCCGAACGGATCGCGCCCGAGGACGCATAGCCTGATCAGCTTGGCCTGCGCGTTCGGAAACGTGCTGAACAAGGCGATGTTGTAGATGAATGCCGCTTTCGCCGCGTACTCCGCGGCCGCCGGGGCCTGGGTCTGGGCGGAGGCGGGCAGCAGCAAGGCCAGGGCGAGGGCGCAGCAATGCCGCCGGCGCACGGTGCCGGCCAGCCACGCGGTGCGGAGGGAAGCGGGGCGCAGGCGCATATCAGAAGGTGTAGCTCGCCTGCAGGCGCCAGCTGCGTCCATCCTGGCCGATGGCGTTCAGATAGCGGGCCGGGCTGCTGCTGTCGTAGTGCTCTTCGCTGGCCGAATCGGCGTAGCGCTTGTCGAGCAGGTTGTAGATGCTGGCGGACAGCTCCAGGTGCTTGCCCATGGGGTGGCCCAGGACGGTGACGTTGAACAGGCCGAACCCGCCGACGTGGCCGTCCGCCGCGGTGCGGCGGCGGCTGGTGAACTGGTACTCGAGCGCGGCGCGCAGGGTATCGCGCCGGAGCGGCTTGGCGTAGTTCAGCTTGAACAGCTGGCGCGGCGAGTTGCTCAGCCATTCGCCGTTGGCGCCGTTGTGCGCGTACTGCAGGCTGACGCTGGTTTTGAGCGAACTGCCGTCATCGCGCAGCCATTCGGCCTCGAACTCGGCGCCTTTGGAACGGGCCGAATCGATGTTCGACTGGACCAGCTTGCAGTCGAGCGGATCGGTGGCGAGGGCGATCAGGTCGGTGAAGCGGTACTGGAAGAGCGAGGCGCTGGCCCGGAAATTTTCTGATGGAAAATACTCGCCGATCAGTTCATAGGTTTTGATGTGCTCGGGCCGGAGGGCGGGATTGAGTTTGAAACCCGTGTTGGTGGCGTAGTAGCGCTCGTAGGCATTGGGGGAGCGGTAGGCGGTGCCGTACAGTGCCTTGAGCGTGGTATGCGTGGCGGCCTTGACGATCAGGGCGACCCGCGGATTGCTCACGCCGCCGCCTTCGTCGTCGTGGTCGTGGCGCAGTCCGGCATTGAGGATCACCCGTTCGCCCAGCCGGAACTCGTCCTGCAGGTACACGCCGGCGCGTTTTTTGGGGCTGTCGCTGAGCAGGGAAAAGGTGTAGGGATCCAGGTCGTGGTTGCTCAGCATGCGTTTGCCGTCGCTGGCGTACTCGGCGCCGGCGATGATCTTGTGGTTCCGAAATGCCGTGCTCAGCAGGCGTACTTCGGACGCCACGGTACGGCTCTCGGCCGCGTCGATGTTGACGGTTGCGCTGTCGGGCACGTAGATATAGGTGCCCTGGTAGCGGTACCTGTGCAGGTTGACGCCGGCATGCACTTCCAGGGTCGGGCTCAGCGCCGCCTGCCAGGAGGCGCTGGCGGAGGCATACTCGTCGACGGTGCGGCTGCGCGGATCGTTGAACTGCTGCCCGTAGGACGCGGTCGGGATGCCCCTGGTACGCCGGCCCAGATACGCGCTGGCCGCGACGCTTCCCCATGACAGCTTGGCGAAGGCGCGCTGGTAGCGGTCATGGTCGAGGTTGCGGGCCACGCCGAAGTTGTGGGCCGCGTCGTCGTATTCGGGGAAATACTGGTCGCTTCCCTTGCGCTCCAGCCAGGCAGCGCCCAGCAGCAGGTCGATGCCATTGGCACGCGCAAAGCCGCTCGCCAGGCGCGCCTTGCGCGTGCCGGCGCTGGCGGCGCTGGCGCTGACCGTCGTGCCCTGGTGCGTGGCGCCGGTCTTGGTGAGGACGTTGACGACACCGAAAAACGCGCTGCTGCCATACATGGCCGATCCCGGTCCGGGCACGAATTCGACCCGTTCGATCAGGCTGACATCGATGGGGAATTCGGTGCCGACGGCGCCCTGGTCGAACACCATGTCGTTGAGGCGGCGGCCGTCGACCAGGATCAGCAGGCGGGTGTTGAAGTCGCCAGGGCGGCCGGAGCCGCGCGTGCCGACGTAGCTGTAGTTGCGGTCGTCCGTCACGTACACCCCGCGCACGCTGCGCAGGATGTCGGCCAGGGAGCGATAGCCGAAGCGGCGGATGTCTTCCGCGGTCATCACCGACACCGACGAGGGCGCTTCGCTGATTTTCTGCGCGAACTTGGAGGCGGTGATGATTTCCAGGTTGAGCAGTTGCTCGATCGGCAGCGCGTTCAGGTCTTGCTGGTGGTCGGGGCTGGCCATGGCAAGCGGGAGCGTGCCGGCCAGCGCAGTAGCGAACATGGCGGCCAGCGCGGGGCGAAGAGGGTGGTTCGGTGTCGGATGCATGTCCTGATCCTGCGGAGTGGCCGCCAGGCGATGCCGGGGCGGAGGGCCCGCCTGCGTGATGCGGGAATATGTTTCCAATAGTCAACTCAGTAGTCCAGTGTAAGATTCTCCGACAGGGAGCTTGTTGATAAAAGTTAAGGCAGTGCGAGCCGGACGGGTTTGCTACAACAGGGTCACCGTCGCACGTCGCGGGTCGGCGTCGCGGGATGATGGCGCTCCACAGAAAGTTGGTCTCGGCGTCGACAAGCATGTCTTTCTCGCCATTAATCCCTTAAAATGCGAACGCGCATGTCTGGCTGGCTCCTCCGCCCGACGATTGCGCAAGGCCGGTGCCGATACGGCTTCATCCCGGTTGTCAATGGATGCTCCCCCTGCCAGCAGCGCGGGAGTCAAGCTTTCACACGTACCAGAAGAGGTTCAAATGGAAGGTTTTATCGACGGTCTGAATGGCATCATCTGGAGCAAGGGATTGATTTACCTTTGCCTCGGTGCCGGTTTGTTTTATTCGATCCAGACCCGCTTTGCCCAAGTAAGGCATTTCAAAGAGATGGTGCGCCTGCTGTTCCGACGCAAGAGCACCGATTCCGGCATCTCATCGTTCCAGGCACTGGCAGTGTCGCTCTCGGGCCGGGTCGGCGTGGGCAATATCGCCGGTGTCGCCGCTGCCATCGGTTTCGGCGGCCCCGGTGCGGTTTTCTGGATGTGGGTCGTCGCTTTCCTCGGCGCGAGCACGGCGTATGCCGAGTCCACCCTGGCCCAGCTCTATAAGGTGGAACAGGACGGACAGTACCGCGGCGGCTCGGCCTATTTCTTCGAGCGTTGCCTTGGCTGGCCTTGGCTGGGGATCTCCTTTGCCATCGCGGCAGCGATCGCATGCGGCATCTTCCTGCCCGGTGTGCAAGCCAATGCCGTTGGCAATGCCGTTACCCAGATCTTCGGCAACGGCGACATGGTCGAGACGTTTCTGGGCCCGGTCGGGATCTATAAACTGATCGGCCTGGGCGTCATTCTGGCGCTGCTGGGAGTGATCATTTTTGGCGGAATCAAGCGCATTGCGCAGTTTGCCGAATTCGTCGTCCCGTTTATGGCGCTGGGCTATATCGTCCTGGCCGTGATCGTGATCGGATTGAATATCGAGAAACTGCCAGGCGTCTTCAGCCTGATTTTTTCGGATGCCTTTACGGCCCAGGCCGGGTTTGGCGCTGCCATGGGCTGGGGTGTCAAGCGCGGTGTCTACTCCAACGAAGCCGGGCAGGGTACCGGAACCCATGCGGCGGCCGCGGCGGAAATTGAACACCCGGCCCAGCAGGGGCTGGTGCAGGCGTTTTCAATTTACATCGATACCCTGCTGGTCTGCACCGCAACGGCGCTCATGATCCTGATCACCAGTCAGTACAACGTCCAGGGCACGCTGCCTGCCGGCCAGTTCATCGTGCAAAACCTGCCGGCCGCCACCGAAATAGGCTCGGCGGCATTTACCCAGATGGCGTTGCAGAGTACTTTCGGCGGCTTCGGTCCGGTATTTGTCGGGGTGGCGCTGTTCTTCTTCGCCTTCACCACCATCATTGCCTACTACTATATTGCGGAAACCAACATCGCCTACCTGAACCGCTTTCTCAAGCGTGGCATACCGCTGGTCACCGTTAAAGTGGTGATCATGGCGATGGTGGCTTACGGCACCATCAACAGCGCGGGCTACATCTGGAATCTCGGCGATATTGGCGTCGGCATCATGGCGTGGATTAACATCATCGGCATCCTGATGATTTTCTTCATGGCCAAGCCCACCATGCTGTGCCTGCGCGACTACGAAGCCCAGTTAAAGGCGGGTGGCCCCATCGCGTTCGACCCCATCAAGCTTGGCATCAAGAATGCCAGTTTCTGGGAACGGCGTGCGGCGGCGAAAAAATAGAAACGAGAACGAAAAGCCCCAAGCGATTGGGGCTTTTTTTGGTGCGTCCATGCTGGGCGCACCATCGCTTGCGCCGATTGGGCCACTGCTTCAGGCGCTTATTTCTCTGTCGGAAGCATTTGGTATGTGACGACGTCCCGCCTTGATATTGGGTCGGAAAATCGCGTCGTCTGTACCCGAATGTCGGCGTGGGCTGCAATTTGAAATCTTTGAACCACTGGAATCATATCGAGCGGAAATCGAATCCGGACCTTGCCAACCTCGGTGCGAATGTCGAGCCGGCCATTGTCAAAGATACCGGCGACGCTGCCGGAGATCGTTTCCTCATATGTCTTGGAGTCCGATACGCCGGCCAGGAGCGCGCGTATTCTTAAAACCTCATCGGTGGACCCATTCCAGCAATTCAGCGCGCCCCTGTTTTGCCACGTAAATTGCGCCGCGAGTCCTGCGGCATCGATTGCCTTGAGCGCCTCACCGACATAGTGGGCCGCACGTCCGCCCATTGCGTCAACCGCATCGTAGAAGTCGTCGTTGTTCGAAGAAAGCAGTCGGAAGGTCTGTGTCAACGTTTCCCGGAACAAGCTCTCGCCTGAAAGGTCTTCGGACCCATTTCCAGTCAGAAGTATATGTGTCGACCCTTGCGCTATGCCTGCCAGCTTCAGATTCAGGGTGGCGCCGATGCCTTGGCCGATCCGCCCCTCGACCACGCCGTGACGGAGTCGGAAAGCCGCCGCTTTCCATGCCTTGTTCAGTGGTTCCGCGATCTTTAAAAACGCATCCAGGGAGATGGATCCATTGGCTCGCGGGCCTGAAAAACGCATATCGAGCAGCTCGCCGCTTTCGCGGGCATACTCAAGTTCCAATGCCCGCAAAGCCTCGCGGGCTGCCTGCCGTTGATTGTCGGCGGCCGCATTGAGCCAGAAATCGTCAGGCGTGGCTGCACTGCGCTCAGCTGTTTGCTGTGCCTCGCGCTGCAATTGCCTGGCGTGCTGCTCAAGAAAATCGGTGCTCATACTTTCAATTCCATAAATCCCTTGGCGCTTCTGCCATCGTGCTGAAAACCAAACAAGCCGCGCCAATATGCTTCGGACGCCATCTTTTCAGTGGGAAGCGGCAATGCGATGTAGAGGTCGATACCAAACACTGCTTTGGCCGACGCGCGATCAATCATGCTGCGCACTTCGATTTTACTCTCTTCAGAAACCGGGCCGGCAAACGATGGATGCCATAGCACGCAGTCGAGGTCGTTAGGATCTGGCTTGCGTGTGACGAACGAGCCATCCAGCCATAACGTACCCGTTACGTTCAGTTGGCGAAGGCGAACAACCCATTGATCGAACAGGGAGAACATGCGCAGCCGTGGAGTGCAGTCTTCGTCAGCCTTCCAGCACGTGCAGGTCTTGCCCAGTCTGCCAGAAATTTAACCAAGGATTTTACGTGAAGCGCGACTTATTGTCGTCCAGGTCGGGAGCAGGGTGCAAGCCGATAAAACCGTTCAGCCAAAAACAAAAAAGCAGTTACGATCGCTCGTAACTGCTTCATTTGCTTGCTGCTGTATTCGTGGTAGGCCGTGCGGGATTCGAACCTGCGACCAACGGATTAAAAGTCCGCTGCTCTACCAGCTGAGCTAACGACCCGAAGAAGCAAGATTATAGGGGGCATCCGTGCTTCTGTCAAATGCCCCAGCACACATTTTTTACCGTGGTGTTACATCCGCTGTTACTTGAGCACGGCCAGGCGCTCTTTCGCCGCTTGCGCCGCGCTCGAGTCCGGATACTTGAGCACCAGTTCCTTCAATGCCTTCTTGGCATTCTTAATATCCTTCAATTCGGTATAGCTGCTCGCGATGTTGAGGATGGCGTCCGGCGCCTTGGGGCTGTCGCGGTACTGGCTGACCACCATCTCCTGGGCCGCGATCGCGCCCTTGAAGTCGCGCTGCGCGAAATGGGCATTGCCCAGCCAGTACTGCGCATTGGCCGCATAGACCGAGGCTGGATAACGGCGCACGAAGTCGCCCAGCGCCGCCGCCGCGCTCTTGTAGTCGCCGCCCTTGAACATGACCATGGCCGCATCGTAGGCGCGCTGCTCGCTCGGATCGACCGCCGCTTCGCGCCCGTCGATGGTGACCTGGCGCGGCTCGAGCTTGCGCATGCGCTCGTCGAGGTCGGCGTACAGATCTTTCTGGCGCTTCTGGGCATTGGCCAGTTCATTGCTCAGCACTTCCACCTGGCCGCGCAATTTCGCAATTTCGGACATGGTCTGTTCCTGCTGGTTCACCATGTCGAGCGCGCTGCTGCGGTCGGACTTGGTGTCGATGCGGGCGTTGAGCTCGCGCGCCATGTTCTCGACCTTGGCGCGCAGGTCGATGATGGCCTTGCGCGCTTCATCGTCGTCGAGCAGGCCGGCGTGGCCTTGCAGCGGCATGCAGGCGGCCAGCGCGACACAGGCGGCGGCAATGCGGGACTTGGACAGTGTGATCATGATCGTGACTCTTTCAAAACCGTTGAAACTGAAAACCACGGGACCCGGCGGTCGAACAGCCGCGCAAGGTCAGCGGGGCGGGCACAGTTCGCACTGCGCGCCGCCCCGATGGTCCGGATGCCCTTACGGCAAGCGATTAATAGACGATATCGGCACGACGGTTTTCCGTCCATGCCGCTTCGCCGCCACCGGTAGCCTTAGGCTTTTCTTCGCCCAGCGAGACGGCTTCCATCTGCGACTCGGCTACGCCCAGCGATGCCATCGACTTGCGCACAGCTTCTGCACGCTTCTGGCCCAGCGCCAGGTTGTACTCGGTGCCGCCGCGTTCATCGGTGTTGCCCTGGATGATGATCTTGCGGCCCTTGTTCTTGCTCAGGTAGCTGGAGTGGTTTTCGACGACCGGCTTGCCATCTTCGCGCACGACATAGCTGTCGAGGTCGAAGTAGATGCTGCGGGCTGCCAGCACGCCTTTTGGATCGTTGACCGGATCGACCGAGCCGGTTTCGACGGGGTTGACGTCACGCTTGTCGGCGGCGACGTCCGGCTTGGCGGCGACCGGACGCTCGGTCACTGGCGCGACTTCTTCCTTGACTGGGGTGCTGCAAGCTGAGAGCAGGGCGGCGCTCGTGACGATGAATGCGAGGGTTTTAAAATTGCGCATGGGTTCTTCTCCTGGTCGGTGTTAAAAATGACGTGAATGACGTTTGGACTTCTTTTTTTACTTCATGAAGGGACCCCAGTTGGGCTCCCTGATGTTTCCTGCCTGGGTTGTTAAGCGCTGCTTGACCCTTCCATCGACCGACACCACAGCCAGCGAAGTACGGCCGCCGCCTTTGGTTGCGTACATGATGTATTTGCCGTTGGGCGAAAAACTCGGTTCGGTGGCCGCATCGGCCAGGCGCAGTTCCTGGCCACTGGCCAGGTCCATCGCATAGAGGGAATAGCCACCGTCACGCTGGGATACCCAGGCCAGGGTTTTGCCGTCCGAGGAGACGCGCGGGCTGATATTGTAGCTGCCATTGAAGGTGACGCGCTGCGCTGCGCCGCCGTTGGCACTCATTTTGTAGATTTGCGGGCCGCCGCTGCGGTCGCTCGTGAAATAAATGGTCTGGCCGTCGGCCGAAAATTGCGGTTCGGTATCGATGCCATTGCTGTTCGAGACGCGGCGCAGGCCGCTGCCGTCCACGCCGACGATATACACCTGGGTATGGCCGTCTTTCGACAGCGCCACCGTCAGGCGGGTGCCGTCGGGCGACCACGACGGCGCCGAGTTGCTGCCCTTTTCGTTGACCACGATCTTGCGTCCGCCCGTCACCAGGTCCTGGACGTAGATGATCGGCTTGCGTTTTTCAAACGACACGTAGGCGACCTTGGTGCCGTCCGGCGACCAGGCTGGCGAAATGATCGGCTCGTTCGAGCGCACCGCCACCTGCACCGCTTCGCCATCGGCATCGGCGATTTCGAGGCGGTAATCGCGCGCGCCGCGGTTTTCATTCACGTACGCGACGCGGGTGGCGAAGGCGCCGCGGCTGCCGGTCAGCTTTTCGTAAATATCGTCGGCGATCTTGTGGGCCGACAGGCGTGTGTATTTCGCTTGCGCGGCCTGGGTCAGGCTCGACAACTGGTTGGTCTTGATGGTGTCGTGCAGCTTGTAGCGCACTTCAAAACGGCCGTCGGCCAGCTTCTGCACGCTGCCCACCACCAGCGCATCGGCGCCGCGCGACTTCCACTGGCTGTAATCGATCGGCGAGGTTTCCGACAGGGTGCTGCCGGCGTCGATGATCTTGAACATGCCGCTGCGCTCGAGGTCGGCGCGGATGATGGCTGAGATTTGCGCAGGCGCCACGCCTTCTTCTGCGAACGCGGCAATGGCGATCGGAATCTGGTTGCTGCCGACGCCAACGACTTCCACGCGCATTTGCGCGTAGGCCGACGAACCGGTGATCAGGGCGCCGGTCAGGATCAATGTGCTGAGTTTAGTCATGGTTTTTCTGGGTTTCCTTCAATTTGAATGCCGCGGGAACTGAACGATCTACCGTACCATCTTTTTTCCGTGGCAGCGGTGACGATTTGGCAATCGCATTTTCCACTGCCTGGTCGTACGCCGGCACACCACTGCTTTTAATCTTCTTGACCGACTTGATTTCGCCGGTCGGCCATTGCTCGATCTGGTACACCGCTTCCGGATCGCCGGCCATGCTGGTGCTGCCCGTGTAATTGAGGTTGCTCTTGATCTTGGCGCCGATCGCGCCGAAGTAACTCGGATCGCCTTTCGGTGCGCTCTTTTGCTCGCTCTCGCCGGTGCCGCCGGCGCCACCCGTGATGCGGCGCATTTCGGCGGCGTGCAGCTTGTCGAGTATCTTTTTTTCTTCAGCCAGTTTCTTGTCCTTGGCCGCTTTTTCCGCCTTGGCCGCCTTTTCCTGGGCCAGCTTGTCGGCTTGCTTATCCGCCTGCTTCTCGGCCAGCTTGTCCTGTTCCGCCTTCTGCTGCTCGAGTTTCTTCTGGTCGGCCAGTTTCTTTTGCTCGTCGAGTTTCTTCTCTTCGCGCTTCTTCTGCTCGGCCAGCTCCTTGCGGGCTTTCTCGAGCTCGCGCTTTTCCTCGGCCAGGCGCTCTTCCTGCTTGAGCTTCTGTTCCTTGAGCTTCTTTTCGCGTTCGAGCGCGATGTCCGGCGGCTTGACGGCCGGCGGTTTTTCGACCGGCTTTTCCACCGGTTTTTCGATCGTTTTCTCGACCGGCTTGGGCGGCTCCACCGGTTTCACCTCGCGCGGCGGCGGCGGCTCGGGGGCCGGCGGTGCCGCGTCCTGCACTTTCATGTCCCACACTTCCGCCTCGGTCGTGGTCGGGGCGACGTTCTGCCAGCTGATGCCAGCCCACAGGAACAGCAGCAAGCCGGCGTGCACGGCCAGCGCCAGCAGGATGGCCGGGGTGCGGCTCGGCTCGGGCGGAACAGTGTAAGGGCCGCCAGTGCTGGCGGGAGGGGTCAGGGGCGCCATCGTGTCGTCACTTGGTGGCCAGGCCGACCCGGTTGATGCCCATTTTCTTCGCTTCGGAAATCAACTGGATCACTTCGTCGTACTTGCTGTCGCGGTCGCCGGCAATCATGACCGGATACGCGGGATGCTCGGCATGCAGCGCGCGCAGGCGGCGCAATACGGCGGCGCGGTTGGGCAGCTCCTCGGGCGCGGCGCTGTTCTTGCCGTTGACCCCGATGCTCAGGGTGGCGTTGGGCTTGATCACGATCTGGATGTAGTCGTCCGGCGGCAGCGCCGATTTCTCGGCGCTCGGCAGGTTGATCACGCTCGGGCTGTTAGCAGGCGGCACGACCATGAAAATGATGAGCAGCACCAGCATCACGTCGATGTAGGGGACGACGTTGATTTCGGACTTGAACTTGCGTTTGCGTCCGCCGCGCAGGCTGCTGGAAAACGATGCCATGAGTGACTCCGATCAGCGCGACTGGCGCTGCAAGATGTTCGAGAATTCTTCGACGAAGCTCTCGAAGCGGATGGCCAGGCGGTCGATATCGTGCGTGAAGCGGTTGTACGCGACCACGGCCGGAATCGCCGCGAACAGGCCGATGGCGGTGGCGATCAGCGCTTCGGCAATGCCGGGCGCAACCGCTGCCAGGGTGGCTTGCTGCACGTTGGCCAGGCCGCGGAAGGCGTTCATGATGCCCCACACGGTACCGAGCAGGCCGATGTAAGGCGAGACGGAACCGACCGAGGCCAGGAAGTTCAGGTGCGAATCGAGGCCGTCGAGTTCGCGCTGGAAGGCGGCGCGCATGGCGCGCCGGGCGCCATCGAGCACGGCGCCGGTCTCGAGCGGATCGCGCTGGGGAGAGGCTTGCTTGCCCTTGATGAACTCGCCCATGCCGGCTTCAAAGATGCGTGCCAGCGCGCCGCTCTGCTCGCGCGTGGTGCTGGCGTTCTGGTGCAGGGTGTGCAGGTTGCCGCCGGCCCAGAAGCTGCGCTCGAACTGTTCGGTCTGCAGGCGGGCGGCGCGCACGGCAAACGCTTTGCGGAAGATGTAGGTCCAGCTCATGATGGACAGGCCCAGCAGGAGTGCCATGATCAATTGCACGATCAGGTGCGCGTTGCTGATCAGGGCGAGAAAGGAAAGGTCTTGGGCTGCATTCATGGGCGTTGGATTTTTCTGGATGTGAAGTGTCAGGCGGCACGCATTTTAGCAGCCGTTGCGTCGGGCAGGGCGCGCGGACGCAAGGATGCGGCATCGACGCAACCGACTTTGACCCGCGCGCTGGCCAGCAAGACGTCGCCGTGCCAGGCTTGCTGGAGGAACTGGACCGATGCGTGCCCCAGTTTTTCTATACTCAATGTCAAGTTTAATTCATCATCGAGCCGGGCTGGCGCGTGATAGTCGATGCTGGCGTTTTTGACGACGAAGATGGCCCCATCCTGGTCGCGCAGCGCCTGTTGGCCGACGTTGGCCGCGCGCAGCCACTCGGTGCGGGCGCGTTCGAAGAATTTGAGGTAATTCGCGTAAAAGACGATGCCGCCGGCGTCGGTGTCTTCGTAATAGACCCGTACCGGCCAACTGAATACTGAGGGCATTTCATTTGCCATAAGTGAATATCGGAAACATTTTACGCGATTTCGGGGCTGTAAATGTACGCAAGCGTACATAAAGATGACCCAGCGGGGGTGGAGTGGGGCACAAGTAGACGTGAGCGATAACGAAGTGCCAAGTTCTGTAACAATCGCTTACATGGGGTGTAGTTGTGTTACGTGATGCCGGCTCACACCCGTCGTTCCTGCCATTGGCAGAAACGACTACCGCGCCAAGGCGGCACTCGGCGGGTACGACGGGGAATCAGGTCCGTTTGATCGCAAACGGCGAAAACCCCTGGCAGGTCGGCATCATCTCGATCGTATTGATATTAATATGCGGCGGCAGGGTGGCGATCCAGAACACCGTCGCCGCAATATCGGCTGCCGTCAGCGGCACCGTGCCTTCGTACACCTTGGCCGCGGCCGCGTCGTCGCCCTTGAAGCGCACGTTGGAAAACTCCGTCCCCCCGCACAATCCCGGCGCCAGGTTGGTCGCGCGCACGCCGCTGCCTGCCAGATCGGCGCGCAGGTTGAGCGTGAACTGGTCGACAAAGGCCTTGGTCGCGCCGTACACATTGCCGCCCGGGTAAGGATAGTGGCCCGCCACCGAGCCCAGGTTGATGATCAGCCCGCTGCCGCGCTCGACCATGGCCGGCAGCAGCGCGCGCGTCATCGTTACCAGCCCGGTGCAGTTGGTCGCGATCATGGTTTCCCAGTCGGCCAGCGGCGCTTCGTGGGCCGGCTGCGTACCCAGCGCCAGCCCGGCATTGTTAATCAGCACATCGACCTGGCGCCACGATTGCGGCAGCATCGACAAGGCTTCATTGATCGATTCCTTGCAGGTGACATCCATGACGATCGGCAAGGCCAGGTCGCCCAGCTCGGCTGCCAAGGCTTCGAGCCGGTCCTTGCGGCGACCGCTGATGACGACCTGATGGCCGTTGTTGACGAAGGTACGCGCCATTTCGGCGCCGAAGCCGGCGGAGGCGCCGGTGATGAAAACGATCATGTGGTGTCCTGAGGAAGTCCGAAACTATGCCGGATTGTAGCCCAAGTGACGATATTGGCCGCGACCTGCCATTTAGGCAATCCCATTCCTTGCCCTAATCAGGGACTTAACTTACAATTTGGGCTCCATTATGTCTCACGTAACTGGCGAAAAGTCGCGGCGCATTGCTGCCTGGCGGCGAAAGGTGGGCATCCACCGGGGAACGTGAGATTTCATCAGCCGTTCGCCTGGGCAGCCACCGATGGAAGCGCACGATGAGGCTGCCTGTTCCATTTCCGACGGCTTCCCTCATTCGATCCTTGCAATCAGGTGCCTCGCACTCTTATCGATTGGAGTTTTTTCATGTTTTCAAAAGAACACACGCTGGCCAATGTTGACCCCGAATTGTGGGGCGCGATCCAGAAGGAAAACGCACGCCAGCAAGATCACATCGAACTGATCGCGTCCGAGAACTACACCTCGCCAGCCGTCATGCAAGCCCAGGGCTCGCAGCTGACCAATAAGTACGCCGAAGGTTATCCAGGCAAGCGTTACTACGGCGGCTGCGAATTCGTCGACGTCGCCGAACAACTGGCGATCGACCGTGTCAAACAACTGTTCGGCGCCGAAGCGGCCAACGTGCAGCCGAACTCCGGCTCCCAGGCCAACCAGGGCGTGTTCTTCGCCATGCTCAAGCCGGGCGACACCATCATGGGCATGTCGCTGGCCGAAGGCGGCCACCTGACCCACGGCATGGCGCTGAACATGTCGGGCAAGTGGTTCAATGTGGTGTCCTACGGCCTGACCGAGCAGGAAGATATCGACTACGAGGCGATGGAGCGTCTTGCGCACGAGCACAAGCCAAAAATGATCATCGCCGGCGCCTCGGCCTTTTCGCTCAAGATCGATTTCGAGCGCTTCGCCAGGGTTGCCAAGGCAGTGGGCGCTTACTTCATGGTCGACATGGCGCACTACGCCGGCCTGATCGCCGCCGGTGTGTACCCGAACCCCGTGCCGCACGCCGACTTCGTCACCTCGACCACGCACAAATCGCTGCGCGGCCCGCGCGGCGGCATCATCCTGATGAAGGCCGAGCACGAAAAGGCCATCAATTCGGCGATCTTCCCCGGCATCCAGGGCGGCCCGCTGATGCACGTGATCGCCGGCAAGGCCGTCGCCTTCAAGGAAGCGCTGGAGCCATCGTTCGCCGAGTACCAGAAGCAGGTTGTCAAAAACGCCGACGCGCTGGCCAAGGCGCTGATCGCGCGCGGCCTGCGCATCGTCTCCGGCCGCACCGAATCGCACGTGATGCTGGTCGACCTGCGCTCGAAGAACCTGACCGGCAAGGAAGCCGAAGCCTTGCTGGGCGCCGCCCACATGACCTGCAACAAGAACGGCATCCCGAACGATCCGCAAAAACCGTTCGTGACCTCCGGCATCCGCCTCGGCAGCCCGGCCTTCACCACGCGCGGCTTCAAGGAAGAAGATGCAACCACGGTCGGTAACCTGATCGCGGACATCCTCGACAACCCGAACGACGCCGCCGTCGTCGAACGCGTCAAGGTGGAAGTCAAGAAGCTGACCGACAAGTACCCGGTCTACGCGGCTTAACCTCACACCAGCAGCCCGGCGCCCCCATGAAATGTCCTTTCTGTCAGCATGAAGACACGCAAGTGCTCGATACGCGCGTCTCCGAGGAGGGCGATTCGATCCGGCGCCGGCGCCGCTGCGTCAAGTGCGACAAGCGCTTCACCACCTATGAGCGGATCGAATTGTCGATGCCGATCATTGTCAAGAAAAACGGCAGCCGCACCGAGTTCGCCTCGGTCAAGCTGCGCGGCAGCCTGATGCTGGCGCTGCGCAAGCGGCCCGTGTCGGCCGAAGCGATCGACAGCGCGGTCGCCTCGATCGAGGAAAAGCTGCTTACCAGCGGACAGCGCGAGGTCGATACCGGCCACGTGGGCGAACTGGTCATGCAGGAACTGAAACGCCTCGACAAGATTGCCTACATCCGCTTCGCGTCCGTCTATAAAAACTTCGAAGACCTGGCCGAGTTCCAGGAAGCCATTGCCGAAGTAGGCCACGAGCGCAAACCGCGCAAATAGTTCAGCTCACACGCTTGAGGCAGGCCATCCGTGCCTGCACGCCCTGCTGTTAACGTAGCTCACAAGCGATCCAGATCACCCGTCCACGCACCTTGCAGCCACGCCTGCCGGGCCGCGGCGTCATGACCGGACGTGTCTGTTCAACGTTGCGGGGGAGTCATGCGCTTATTGCGAAAACGTGTCGCCGGCGGATTTACGCTGACCGAAGTGCTGGTGGCGCTGCTGCTGCTGACCGTCGGCATCCTGGGCGCCCTTGGCACGCAGGTCGCCGCGCTGCGCACGCACCAGGGAGCGAGCCTCATGTCGCGCGCGGTGCAGCTGGCCAGCGGCCTGGCCGGGCGCATGCAGGCGAACGCCGGGCAAATGCAGCGCGACGATCTCAGCAATCCCTACCTGCAACTCCACTACGATGCGGCCGATGGCGCGCCGCCGCCCGCGCCCGCGCAATGCTACGGCGTGAACCGCTGCGACAGCGCCCAGCTGGCCCAGTTCGACATCGCCGACACCATGGCGGCGCTGCACGCGGGCTTTCCCGGCGGGCGCATCGCAGTCTGCCGCGACGCCACCGTGTGGGACGAGGCGCGCCAGGCGCTGGCCTGGGAGTGCGCCGGCGCGGCCGGCGCCCCTGTCGTGATCAAGCTCGGCTGGCGCGCCAAGCGGGCCGACGGCGCTGCCGATGCCGGCGCCGGCGCACCATCCCCGCCGGCGGTGGCGGTGATGCTCGGCACGGGTGCCCCATGAGCGCGCACGCGGCGGTCCGGCGCCGATGCCATCAGGCCGGCCTGACCCTGGTGGAATTGCTGGTCGCACTGCTGCTCGGGCTGCTGGTTTCACTCGCCGCGGCATCGGTGCTGGTGTCGGCCCAGACCGGCTACGCGGCCCAGGGCGAACTGGCGCAGGTGGATGACGCCGGCCGCTTTGCGCTGGACGCCATCGAACGCGCGGCGCGCCAGGGCGCCTTTGTCGATCTCGACCGTGAAGACGCGCCGCCGTCGCCGGCCAGCGCCGCCGCCCGCATCGGCGGGCTGGACGACCAGGTGCTCGGCGGCGGGCCCGGCATCGCCAGCGCGCGCCCGGGCGGCGTCAACGGCAGCGACGTGCTGGCGCTGCGCTTCGACGGCGTGGGCGAGGGCGCCGAGGGCGATGGCAGCATGCTCAGTTGCGCCGGGTTCGGCGTGGGGGCCGGCAGCGAGGGCTGGAGCATTTTCTATGTCGCGCCGGCAGCGGGCGGCGAGGCCGAACTGCGCTGCAAATACCGGGGCCAGAAAAACTGGCGCAGCGATGCGCTCGTGGCCGGGGTCGACACCTTCCAGGTGCTGTACGGACTCGACACCGATGTGCCGGCCGACGGCTTGCCCAACCAGTACCTCAGCGCCGGCGCCGTCAGCGCGCTCGATGCCGCCCTGGCGCTTGACGGGGCAAGTCCGGCCGAGCGCGAGCAGGACCTGCGCCGCAAAACCCACTGGAAACGGGTGGCCAGCATCAAGGTGGCGCTGCTGCTGCACGGCGCCCGGCGCGGCGCGGCCGACCGCGAGCCGCAAGCGTTCGACCTGTTCGGCGCCGGCTACAGCGGTGCGGCCGACCCCGGTACCCGGCTTGACGAAGCGCGCATGCCGCCGGCGCTGCGCTGGCGCGAACGGCGCAGTTTCGCCGCCACCATCGTACTGCGCAACGCGGCCCTGTGAGACGCCATGCCCTGCGCTCCCTCTCCCCTCGACCGTCAAGGTGGCGCCGTCATGCTGGCGGCCCTGTTCGTGCTGCTGGCGCTGATGATCGTCGGCGTGTCGGCGGCCCGCAGCGCGCTCGACGGTGAAAAATCGGCGCGCCACGAGCGCGACCGGCACATCGCCTTCCAGGCGGCCGAGGCCGCGCTGGCCGACGCCGAGCACGATATCGAAGGCGGCGCCGATCCCGCATCGGCGCGCGCGGCCTTGTTTGCCCGTGGTTACGCGCTCGGCTTCGTCGACGGCTGCGGCGCAGAACGCGAGGTCAATGCCGGGCTGTGCCAGCATGTGCCCGGGACGCCGGCGTGGCAAAGCGCCGCTTTGTCGGACCATGACGGGCCGGGGCCGGACGGGGTCGCATACGGCCGCTTTACCGGCGCGCAGCTGCCGTCGGGCAAAGGCACGCTGCCGCTGCGGCCGCCGCGCTACCTGATCGAACTGTTGCCGCACACTCAGGCCGGCGCCGACGCTGCCCGCCCGCCAGGCAACTTTTACCGGATTACCGCCGTCGGCTTCGGCGCGCTCGACGCCACCCGCGTGGTGCTGCAATCGTTCTACCTCAAGGCCGTGCCGGAGGCCGCGCCCGAGGAGGCGCCATGAAACCGCTGCGCGCCTGTCTTCGCTGCCTGCTGGCGCTCGTGCTTGTCTGCCACGCTTGCCTGGCGTCGGCCGCGCCGCCGCTGGTGCTGCCCGACGGCGTTCTTGGTGCGCCCGGCCAGTTGCCACCCAATCTGCTGCTCAACCTGTCGCTCACCTTCGAGGATGCGGGCGCGGCTTACCGTGGCGAGTATGCACAAGGGGCCGATTACCCCGGCTACTTCAATCCGCGCCTGTGCTACCGGTACCCGGCCAGGGCGCGCTCGCGCTCGGTGCGCGAGCCCGACCTGGACGAGCGCCAGGGGTATTTTTCGCCCGTCGGGCCGGCCGATGCGCAGCATGGCTGCGGCGGTGACGCGTTCAGCGGCCATCTGCTCAACTGGGCCACGGCGTCCACGCTCGACCTGGTCCGGCTCGGCCTGACTGGCGGCGACCGCGTCATCGACGAACCCGGCATCACCGTGCTGCAGCGCGCATGGCTGCCCGATGGCGCGGCGCATCCTGATTTCTATGCCCATCCGCGGCATTTTCCGCGCAAGAAGCTGGCGGCGGCACACAGCGCGGCGCTCACGCCCTTCGGCAGCGCCGACCTGTTCATCGTGTCGTGCCGCAACCGCGTGCTGTTCAGCGGCACCGGCAAAGGCAGCAACTGCGACGCACCCCGTTACGGCGCCAGCGGCACGCGGCTGGTGTCCGACAAGTTCCACGGCGAATTTCTCGCGCGCGTGCGCGTCTGCGGCGCCGACGACAGCGCCAGCCGGCCCGGCTTGTGCCGTCCCTACGGTGCCGCCTTCAAGCCCGAGGGGGCGCTGCAGCGGCATGCCGGGACGGCGCGCATCGGGCTCATGGCGTACCCGGCCGCCACGCGCGAGAAGGGCGCGGCGCACGATGGCGCGGCGCACGATGGCGCGGCGCACGATGGCGCGGCGCACGGTAGCGCGGCGCACGGTAGCGCGGCGGTCGATGGTGGCGTCCTGCGCGCGCCGCTCAAGTTCATCGGCGAGAAGGCCATCGAGGCGCCACGCTACGAATCGCAGGTCAACCAGCGCGCCGAATGGAGCGCAGTGAGCGGCGTGCTCGTACCCAATCCCGACCGCAGCAGCGGCGCGGCCAGCGGCACGATCGCGGCCATCAACCTGGCGGGCAGGAGCCATCCCGCCACCGCCGGCAGCTATGCGGCCAGCGATCCCGGGGCCGAACTGTATTACGAAGCCCTGCGCTACCTGCAGGGGCGCGAACCGGGCACTGGCGCCGTGCCCGGCGATGGCTTGCCGGCCTGGTCGAGCCGCGCCGACCCGGTCGGCGCGGCCTGCCAGCGCAACGTCATCGCCACCATCGGCCATTCCTCCTTCATCGATGACCGCCACGTGCCGGGCAACACCCGGACCGGCCGCAACGATCCCGCGCGCGCCGTCGACACCTTCGCGCCGGTCCGCTTCGACGTCATGCAGGCGACTCGCCGCGTCGGCGACATGGAAGCCGACCGCAACGGCGCCTTCGGCAACGGCGCGCCCCGGCCGGACCTGGACAGGCTCGACCTGCGCAGCGACGGCCCCGACGGCGCGGGCAGCCTGTACCTGGCCGGCGCGGCCTACTGGGCGCACACCAACCCGATCCGGCGCGACAAGCCGGTCACGGTCAGCAGCATCGCGCTCGAACTCGGCCCGGCATCCGGCATGGGCGCCAGCGCGCTCTACCTGGCCGCCAAATACGGCGCCTTCAAGGACCGCAACGACGACGGCAATCCCTTCATCACCACCGGCAACCGGCACGACAATACCGAATGGAGCGCCGACGGCAGCACGCCGGCGGGCTTTTTTGCCGCCAGGGACGCCCAGGCGATCGGGCCAGCCATCGACGCCCTGTTCGCCGCTGCCCGCAACGCTAGCGGCATGATGCCGGGCGCCGTGGCGGCCAGCCCTGTCAGCAAGGGACGCGGCTTCATCGTCCAGGCCGGCCACGATCTGGCGACCGGCAGCGGCAGCCTGCAGCGCCGCGCGCTGGCCATCGGCAATGGCGGCGAGCCGGCCATCGCACCGGTGCCGGACTGGGACGCGTCCGAGCTGCTGAGCGGGAACGCCGGCGCAGTGCCGCCGCTGCCGGCGCCGGTAGCGGCGGCGCGTAAGATTTACACGCTGGACTACCGCCCGGACAAGACGGTCACGATTGCTTTCGACTGGGCCAGCTTGCCGCAAGAATCGCGGGCGCTGCTCGACGTTCCTGTTGCCGGTGGCGTGACTGACGGGCTGGGCGAGGCCCGCACCGCCTTCCTGCGCGGCGAACGCGGCATGGAAGCGGGGCGCCCGGGCGGCGTGTTCCGTCGCCGCACCGGTGTCCTCGGCGACATCGTCCACAGCGTACCCTTGCTGGTCGGACCGCCGCCGCCATCCCGGTCCGACCCGGCCTATGCCGACTTTCACCGGCGCCACCATGCACGGCGCAGCGTCGTCTACGTCGGCGCCAACGATGGCATGCTGCACGCCTTCGACACCGCCAGCGGCGCCGAACTGTTCGCCTACGTGCCCAATGCGCTGTTGCCGGCGCTGCCGCTCCTCGCCAGTCCCGGCTACGGGCACCGGCCCTATGTCGATGCCAGCGCCGGCAGCGGCGAAGCGCTGGTGGACGGACGCTGGCGCACCATTCTCGCTTCCGGCATGGGCATGGGCGCGCGCGGTGTGTTTGCGCTCGATATCTCCGACCCTGCCGCCTTCCATGCGGGGCTGGGCGCGCTGTGGGAATTTACCGAGCGCGACGATCCGGCCATGGGCCATGTGGCCGCGCCGCCGCTGGTCGCCCGCTTTCGCACCGCCGTCAGGGATGGCGTGCCCCAGTACCGCGACTTTGTCGTCGTGGCCAGCGGCATCAACAACGGCAGCGGCGATGGCGACGGTGCGCTGTTCCTGCTCGCGCCCGACAAGCCCGCCTCGCAGCGATGGCGGCGCGGCGTCAACTATTACCGCTTCGATGCCCCGGCATCGGTCCCGTCCTTGGCCAACGCGCTGGCACCCCCGGCACTGGCCATGGCGGGCGACGCCAGCGTGCGCCACGCCTACGCGGGCGACTTGCAGGGCCGGCTGTGGCGTTTCGATTTCAGCGGCCCGGCGCCATGGGGTTCGGCCGTCTCGCCCTTGTTCGACGCGCGCGACGCCGGCGGGCGGCGCCAGCCGGTCGCGCACGCGCCCCGCATCGTGTTCGCGCCCGGCGGCGGCTACCTCGTCCTGTTCGGCACCGGCAAGTTCCTCGAACTGGCCGATACCCAGCGCGGCAGCTACCTGCCGCAATCGTTTTATGCCGTCCACGACGCCGCCGGCAGGCCGCAGCCGCCGCTGTCGCGTGCCCGGCTCGTGCCGCGCACCTTGACCGGCACGGCGCGCTATGCGGTCACGGGTGCGCATGCCGAGCTGGGCGGGCCGGAAGCGCCAGACGCGCCCAAGGGCTGGTTTTTCGATTTCCCCCAGACCGCGCTGGACGGCGAACGGGCCGCCGGCAGCCCGGTGTCGAGGGCGGGAACCTTGATCGTCGACACCTTGCTGCCCGGTGCCGACCTGTGCACCGCGCCGGCGTCGCGCAGCTACGTGATCGACGCGCTGAGCGGCTTTGCCATCGGTGCCGACGGCCTGGCCCGTTCCGGGGAAAGCACGGGCGAGCGCCATGCAGCCCTTGCCGGCGTGGCGCCGATGATGATCGCAATGAGCGCCAGCACGGGCGTGCGCACGGCTACCGGACGCGCCGAGGCGGCCCACACCTACGCCATCGTGCGTCCGCAGGAAGACGGCAAGGCTGCGCCGGCGCAGCAGGTCATCGTCAGGTTCCCGTCGCGGCGCCTCGGCTGGCGCGAAATACCCAACTGGCAGGATCTGCACGACGCAAGCAGGAAAAAATGACCACTTGAGCGAAGGGAGTCGGCAATGAAACGCAGTCAAGGCTTTACCCTGATCGAAACGATGATCGTGATGACGATCGTCGTCGTGCTAGCCGCGCTTGCCTATCCCGGCTACCAGGACTTCATCATCAAGGCGCGCCGCGCCGAAGCCCAGGCGGTCCTGCTTGAACTGATGCAAAAGCAGGAGCGCTATTACACCCAGCACAACCGCTACCTGGCTTTCTCGGCCGAGGCCGGCAGCCCGGAGCAGGGACACTTCAAGTGGTGGTCCGGCAGCAGCGCCGCGTCGAGCGCATACGAGTTGCGCGGGCATGCCTGCGCCGGCCAGACGATTGCGCGCTGCATCATCATCGAAGCCATTCCCGGCACCGGCCGGGTCGACTCCACCTTCCGCGATGGCCACTGCGAGACCCTGACGCTCAACAGCGCAGGCGAACACACGGCCAGCGGCGGTGGCGCCGGTTGCTGGCCATGAACCACGCGCGGGCGCGGCGCCTGCATGCCTTCTCGCTGGTCGAACTGATGACGCTGCTGTTCATCGCCACCATCGTGCTCGCTCTCGTCATGCCCGACATGCGCGCGCTGATCCGCCACTACCAGCTCAACGCGGCCGTGAACGACCTCGCCGGCGCCATCGCCATGACGCGTACGCAAGCCATGGCGCGCGGCCAGCGCGTCATGCTTGCGCCGGCCGACGCTGGCGGTGCCGACTGGAGTCTCGGCTGGGTGGCGTTTGTCGACCGCGACGGCGACCGCCGGCCCGGCGCCGCCGACGAACTGATTTCCATGCACGGCCCGGTCGGGAAGGGCATTGTCGTCAGCGCCGTGTTCACCAGCCAGAATTTGCCTGATTACCTGGCCTACAACAGTGCCGGACGCAGCTGCAGCGCAAGCAGCAGCGCCGCGGCGCGCTGGGGCACGCTGTCGCTGTTCCAGGGCGGGCAGACGCGCCGCATCAAGATCAACATGCTCGGCCGGGCCCGCGTGTGCGACCCCGCGCGCGACGGCGCCAACTGCGCCGGGGAAGAGGAGGAGCCTTAAAACGCCTGACAACACCGCTTGCTTTTTCTGAGGGTAACGCTCTCGTACATTGCCCCATTCCGGCCGTCCGCTTCGGCCATTGGCAGACAGTCTCAGGCGAATGCCTTGACTACGCCTATGCTGCAGTGCAAAATGGCGGGCTATGACCGCCTCTTTCCCTACATCTGACACGACCGCACGCGCGCTACATGCCGCTGAGTGCGCTCGTCTATGTCTCGGTCAGGGCGCACCCTCCTACCCAGGAGTCGGCTTGCCACGCGGTTATTTTTGCTCAGTTACTCCCCCGTAAGACACCTTCTCACCGGCAGATAAACTGGTGTCGCATCCTGCGACGCCGTGCCTTTCAATGCTCGTTCCCAATCCGCTGCGCGTAACGATTCGCGCAGGCACTTATTCATCCGTACTCGGCGACACTCGCCTGAGAAGGTATCTCTATGTCTCTACAAACTATTCGCCAGGACTGGTTTTTCAACGTCCGTAATGACCTGCTTGCAGGCCTCGTCGTCGCACTCGCGCTCATTCCGGAGGCAATCGCTTTTTCCATCATTGCCGGTGTGGACCCAAAGGTCGGCTTGTACGCGTCGTTCTGCATCGCGACGCTGATCGCCTTCTTTGGCGGACGTCCAGGGATGATCTCGGCTGCAACCGGCGCCATGGCCCTCGTCATGGTGACGCTGGTAAAATCCCATGGTTTGGACTACTTGCTTGCCGCTACGATCCTCGCAGGGGTTCTTCAAATTGCTGCGGGATGGATCAAGCTCGGCCGGCTCATGCGCTTCGTCTCGCGTTCGGTCGTGACCGGCTTCGTGAATGCGCTGGCTATCCTGATTTTTTTGGCGCAGCTGCCTGAGCTGACAAACGTTACCTGGCACGTGTATGCCGTCACGGCTGCCGGTCTGGCCATCATCTACGGCCTGCCTTATGTGACGCGCGCCATCCCGTCCCCGTTGGTCGCGATTGTTGTCCTGACGGGCGTGTCTATCGCAATGGGGCTGGATATTCGCACTGTGGGCGACATGGGCCAGCTCCCGGACAGCCTGCCGTCCTTCCTGATTCCGAACGTTCCGTTCAATTATGAGACCCTCCAGATCATCCTTCCTTACTCTGCAACGCTGATGGTCGTGGGTCTGCTCGAGTCGCTGATGACGGCCACGATTGTCGATGACCTCACTGACACCAAGAGCGACAAGAACCGCGAGTGCGTAGGGCAGGGCGTTGCCAACATTGCGACCGGCTTCATCGGCGGCATGGCTGGCTGCGCGATGATCGGCCAGTCGGTCATCAACGTCAAGTCGGGTGGACGCGGGCGCCTCTCGACGTTGACCGCCGGCGTGGTACTCCTCATTCTGGTTGTCTTCCTGGGCGAATGGGTCAGGCAGATCCCGATGGCGGCGCTTGTCGCGGTGATGATCATGGTGTCGATCGGTACCTTCGACTGGAGGTCGATCAAGCATTTGCGCCAACACCCGGCCAGTTCGAGCATCGTGATGGTTGCCACCGTCGTCGTCACCGTGGCAACCCATGACCTGGCGAAAGGCGTGCTCACCGGAGTTTTGTTGTCCGGCATATTCTTTGCCCAGAAGGTCAGCCGACTTCTGGATGTCAGCTCGCAGATTGAAGACGCCGGTCGCGCTCGCCGATACCGGGTGACAGGACAGGTGTTCTTCGCTTCCTCGGATCAGCTTGTTCATTCGTTCGACTACACAGAAACCCTGGACAGCGTGCACATTGATCTCACTGAGGCGCACTTCTGGGACATTACTGCGATCAGCGCTTTGGATAAGATCGTGTTCAAGTTTCGCAGGCTCGGTGCGCAAGTAGAGGTGCAGGGCCTCAACGAAGCCAGCGCCACCTTGGTAGACAAGTTTGGTATCCACGACAAACATGAGGGCCATGACGTGCTGATAGGTCATTAGTTTCGGCAACGCGTCAGGGAAGGGCCGCTGTGGGGGCGGTAGCGGTCGTGCATCATGTGTCCGGGTCAGGATGGCGAGTCCGATCCTGGCCGGACTAACGGAACAGGCTCTTGGCAAGACCGGGCGGGAACGGCCGTCTTGGCGTAAAATCGCGGTCAGCCATTTACGCTGGGATATCCGTGCAATTACTTACCGATTCTGCCGCCATGACCCTCGCCCTCGACTGGGCTGCACGAGGGCTGTACACGACCTCGCCAAATCCGCGCGTCGGCTGCGTGATCGTGCGCGATGGCGTCGTCATCGGCGCCGGGCACACGCAGCCGGCCGGCCAGGCCCATGCCGAAATCCAGGCCCTGCGCGACGCCGAGGCTCGCGGCAACGACGTGCGCGGCGCCACCGCCTATGTGACGCTGGAACCGTGCAACCACCATGGCCGCACCCCGCCGTGCTCGGACGCCCTGGTGCGGGCCGGCCTGGGCCGTGTGGTCGCCGCCATGGTCGACCCCAATCCCCTGGTCGCGGGGCAGGGCCTGGCCAAGCTGGCCGCGGCCGGCATCGCCGTCAGTTCCGGCCTGCATGAAGCCGAGGCGCGTGAACTCAATATCGGCTTCCTGTCGCGCATGCAGCGCGGCGTGCCATGGGTCCGCCTCAAGACCGCCGCCAGCCTCGACGGCATGACGGCCCTGCACAATGGCGCCAGCCAATGGATTACCGGACCCGAGGCGCGTGCCGACGGCCACGCCTGGCGCGCGCGCGCCTGCGCCATCCTCACCGGTATCGGCACCGTCAAGGCCGACGATCCGCAACTGACCGTGCGCGGCGTCGACACCACGCGCCAGCCGCGCCGCATCATTGTCGACAGCCGGCTCGAGATCGATCCCGCCGCCCGCGTGCTGGCCGGCGCCCCATGCTGGATCGTGTGCGCCGCGCCCGATCCCGCCAGGGAAGCCGTGCTGCGCGCCGCCGGCCACGATGTCATCCTGCTGCCCAACGAGGCCGGCAAGGTCGACCTGCCTGCCCTGATGCGCGAACTGGCCCGGCGCGAAATCAATGAACTGCACGTCGAAGCCGGCGCCAAGCTGGGCGGATCGATGATTCGCGAAGGGTGTGTCGACGAACTTCTCGTCTACCTGGCGCCGAGCCTGCTGGGCGAAGCGCAGGGGATGTTCGCTCTGCCCGCGCTGACCAGCCTCGACCAGCAGAAGCGCCTGCGCTTTCACGCCATTCACCCGCTGGGCGACGATCTGCGCATCCTCGCCCGCTTTACTCACACCAAGGAATAGACCAGCATGTTTACAGGAATCGTCGCCGCCGTCGGCAAGATCAGCTCCGTCCAAGCACTCGAAGGCGGCCTCGACGCGGGCGTGCGGCTCGACATCGATGCCGGCGGCCTGCCGCTGGCCGATGTCGCCCTGGGCGACTCGATCGCCATCAACGGCGCCTGCATGACCGTGGTCGCCAAGACCGACGCCACCTTCAGCGTCGACGTCTCGCGCGAAAGCCTCAACTGCACGGCCGGCCTGGACGCGCCCGGCGAAGTCAACCTCGAAAAAGCACTGACCCTGGCCGAGCGCCTGGGCGGCCATCTGGTGTCGGGCCACGTCGACGGACTGGGCCTGGTGCACCGCTTTGACGCCGTGGGCGAATCGTGGGAACTGGTCATCGACGCCCCGCACGAACTGGCCAAATTCCTCGCCTTCAAGGGCTCGGTCGTCATCAACGGCGTCTCGCTCACGGTCAACCGCGTGGAAGACCTGGACGCCGCTTCGGGCAAGCTGTGCCGCTTCTCGATCAACCTGATTCCGCACACCATTTCCGTCACCACGCTCAAGCATTTGCGCGCCGGCAGCAAGGTCAACCTGGAAATCGACCTGATCGCCCGCTACGTCGAGCGCATGCTCTCGGTCGGCAAGGCCTGACCGGCGTCGTTCCGGCGGCCGGCCTGGTACCGCGCCGCCTTCCCGGTGCAACAGAAAGGCGCCGCGTGACGATCACCCTGCAAGCTGTCACCGAACACAATTTCGACGCCATCATCAAGCTGCCCTTGCTGCCCTTGCTGCCCTTGCTGCCGGAGCAGCCGGCCTGGACGAGGATGGCGAAATGATCGCCGAAATCCGCCTGGACGGCGCCTGCGCGGCGCCATCGCCGTAACGTCGGCCATGTAATGCGTCCCCCCGCTGCGTCGCAAGGTTGCCTGGATGCCTGCTTATCCTCAACGCGACCGGAAACTTTGCCGATAATCATGGGGACTGGTGCCGACCTGCTTGCCGAAACAAGCCCGCAGGGCGGCGCTTGAACCGAATCCGGTCGCGTTGGCAACTTGCTCGACTGATAGTGCGCTCGTTTCCAGCAGATATTGGGCGCGCCGCACGCGCGCGCCAAGCAGCCACTGCAAGGGCGAGGTGCCCGTCTGCTCGAGAAAGCGCCGGCTCAGGGTGCGTTTGCTGAGCGCGGCATGCGCGGCGATGGCCTCCAGCGTCAACGCAGAATGCAATTGCGACTCCATCCATTTGAGCACCGGCTGCAGAGCCAGCGACGATGACGGTTCCGGATGCACGATAAACTGGGCCTGGCCACCGCCACGTTCCAGCGGCATCACCGCGGCGCGGGCCGCATCGGCGGCGACCGCGGCGCCGTAGTCGCGCCGCACCAGATGCAGGCAAAGGTCGAGTCCGGCCGCAGCACCCGCCGAGGTCAGCAATTTGCCGTTGTCGACGAACAGCACGTTCGGGTCCACGGTAACTGCCGGAAAGCGGCGCGCCAGTTCGCCCGCCGCCATCCAGTGGGTGGTGGCACGCTGGCCGTCCAGCAAGCCGCTCGCCGCAAGCAGGAAGGCGCCGGTGCAGATCGAGGCGATGCGTGCCCCTCCCGCAGCCGTGGCCCTGATCGTCGCAAGCACCGCTTCCGACACTGGCGCGTCGATGTCGTCGATGCCTGGAATGATCAAGGTATGGGCGCCGGCCGCGTGGCCCAGATTCCATCGCGTGTGCAAATCGAACAGGCTGGCTGCGACCGACGGCGCTTCGCCGCATACGATGACCTCGTATGCGGCAGGCAAGCCCGGAACGCGAACGCGGCTGAACACTTCACAGGCAGTGGACAGGTCGAATGGGATGACGCCGTGGGGCGCCAGGATGGCGATTTTGTGCATGGCGCGATTCTAGCGGCGATAGGCTGTCGTGTCAGTCTCTGGATAGTGTTTGGCCGGATTATTGCGCAATATGGCAATGCGGCCAATGTTCAGCCAGGAGTTGCGCCGTCATAATCGTGCTTCATTTAACGGCAAGGGTGGGCAATGGAATCACGATTGAAGCAATGTCGGCGCTTGCGCCACGCCGCGCTGTGGGAAGGGGCGACCCTGCTGCTTCTGCTCGGTATTGCGGTACCGCTAAAACATATTGCTGGCCAATCCGCCCTGGTCACGCTCATGGGGCCGGTGCACGGCATGGCATTTCTGTATTATCTCTGGACCATGACGAGCAACGTCACAGCCGAAGACTGGACGCGTACCGAGGTCGCGCAACTGATTGGCTGTGCGATGCTGCCATTCGGCGCATGGTTCAGCATCGGCCTGATCGAGCGCAAGGCCGCGGCGATCGTCGCGCCGGCCGCATGATGTACCTGCTCCTGAAAACGCTGCATATCGTCGCTGTGACGACCTGGATCGGTGGCCTGCTGATGCAGGCCTTTTTGTTGCGGACGGTGGCGCGTCAGCCCTTGCCGCTGTTGCCGGATGAGCGCAGCGTGATTGGCGCCGCGGTGCGTTGGGACCGGCTCCTGACCGCACCGGCGATGCTGCTGGCCTGGGCGTGCGGACTCGCGCTGGCCACCCTCGGACACTGGTGGATGACGCCCTGGCTGAGTCTGAAGATGGTACTGGTGCTCGCCCTGTCGGCCGTGCATGGGATCCAGGGCGGCAGCCTGCGGCGCATGGTTGACAGCCCGTCTCGCCGAGCACCCGCGTGCTTGCGGTACGCCGCCGCAGCGGTTTTGTGCGGCGTGACGGCGATCGTCTTTCTGGTCGTACTAAAGCCGGGCTGAGCGCCGCCAGTGGCGCTTGAACAGAACAGGAAACGCAGCGCCTGATCCGGCCGGTCCTATTCCTGCCCGATGCAAGGAAATGCGCAGCCGCCTGTGTAGCGCACTGCGCAATCGTATATATTGAGTCCCCTGAACGTGCCGACCCTATCGCATGGCCGATCACGGTTTTCCTTTTGCTGGATTTGACAGAAAATCTCACCCACATAAACTCACTATGGCACAACTCCACACAGTCCTGTTCTCGGCCATGATGGCTGGCGCCGCCGCCAGCGCTCCCGCACTGGCCGCTGAACCCGTGGCCCTGCGCGATTACCGCGCCCTGGCCATCACCCCGGACGGCAAGCGTATCGCCGCTCTCGAATCGCTCGACCCGGGCGGGCTGCCGCTGCGCCCGCACGCCGTCGTGGTCGTGCGCGATGCCGTCAGCGGCGCCATCCTGGCCCAGCACGACCCGTGCGCCACCTGCACCTACGACCATCCCGCCTGGTCGCCCGACCAGCGATCGCTGGCCTTCATCAGTGCCGACGCCAGGGCCGGCACCGCCACCGTCTACGTCGCCGGCCCCGCGGGCGCCACGCCGGTTGCCTCGATCAAGGGCGTAGCCAGCACCGCGCGCTGGTCGCCGGACGGCAAACTGCTCTCGCTGCTGGCCACCCCCGGCGCGAAAAAGCTCGCCGGCGCCGTCGAAGCGGGTGCGCGCCAGGTCGGCGAAATCGGCACCCAGGACGACGCCCAGCGCCTCGCCCTGGTGGCCCCGCACGGCGGCGAACTGACCATGGTCTCTCCGCCCGACAGCTACATCTACGAATACGACTGGACCCCGGACGGCAAGGGCTTCGTCGTCACCAGCGCCAAGGGCAACGGCGACAACAACTGGTGGGTCGCCACCCTCGGCCATGTGGACGCCGCCAGCGGCACATTGCGCGTGCTGGCTTCGCCGAAGATGCAGATGAATATCCCGCGCGTCGCGCCCGACGGGCGCAGCGTCGCCTTCATCGGAGGCCTCATGAGCGACTTCGGCGCGGTCGGCGGCGACGTCTTTACGGTACCCCTGTCGGGCGGCGAGCCGCACAACGTCACCCCGCGCTTCGCCGGCTCCTTCAACGCTCTGGCCTGGCAGGGCAGGCAGCTGATCGCCTCGGCGCTGGTCGGCAGCGACCATGCGGTCCTGAGCATCAATCCGGCCAAACGCAGCACGCGCACCCTGTGGTCGGGCGCCGTCGGTGCCACCGGCTCGCGCCAGGGCCGCTTCGTCTTCAGCGCCGATGGCGCGGTCGCCGCCTCGGTGCATGAAGACTTCGCGCGCGCGCCGCGCATCGTCGCCGGACGCCTGCCGCAGCTGGCCGCCATCACGCGCGACAACGACGGTTTCGCGCCGCAGGTGCGCGCCACCAGCGTCGAATGGACCAACGAGGGCTTCAAGATGCAGGGCTGGCTGGTCGCGCCGCTGGCGACCGAGCCGGGGAAAAAATATCCGATGGTGGTCCAGGTGCACGGCGGGCCGGCGTCGGCCGCCTCGCCGCGTTTCGTCTCCGGCGGCGAACAGGCCAACCCGCTGCTGCGCGACCTTGCGCGCAAGGGGTACTACGTGTTCCTGCCCAATCCGCGCGGCAGCTTCGGCCAGGGCATTGCCTTCAGCAGCGCCAACAGGCGCGATTTCGGCGGCGGCGACTGGCGCGACATCCTGGCCGGCGTCGACGCCGTGGTGAAGGTGGCGCCGGTGGACGCCGGCCGCCTTGGCCTGATGGGACACTCCTACGGCGGCTTCATGACCATGTGGGGCGTCACGCACAGCCAGCGCTTCAAGGCCGCGGTGGCCGGCGCCGGCATCGCCAACTGGATCAGCTACTACGGCCAGAACGGCATCGACCAGTGGATGATCCCCTTCTTCGGCGCTTCGGCCTACGACGACCCGGCGGTGTACCGGGCCGCCTCGCCGATCGAATCGATCAAGGCCGCGAAGACGCCGACCCTGCTCTACGTGGGCGAGCGCGACGTCGAAACGCCGGCGGTGCAATCGATGGAGTTCTGGCACGGCCTGCGCGCCATGGGCACGCCCACCGCGCTGGTGATCTACGATGGCGAAGGCCACGCGATCCGCAAGCCCGAACACCAGCGCGACCAGCGCGCCCGCACGGTGGCGTGGTTCGAGCGTTATTTAAAATAAGCGCGAATACGCCTTGGGTGCCCGAGCGGGAGGTGCCCGACCGGGCACCCGCGACCTATTTTTCCGGATACAGCACCAGCTGCACGTAGTTGTTCATGTCGAAGTAGCGCCGCGCGGCTTGCTTGAGCTGTTCCGGCGTGATGGCGTCCACCTTTTTCGGATACGCCAGGATCTCGTGCGGATCGTTCCCCTGCAGCTCGGCCGCTTGCAGGCGGTTGACCCAGTATCCGTTCTCGCGCAGCGATTTCTGGTGATTCTGCAGCCAGTTCTGCTTGACCTTGTTCAGGTCCGCCAGATCCGGTCCTTGCTCCTTCATGCGCGCAATCTCGGCCATCGTGGCGGCGATCACCTTGTCCACATTGGCCGGACCGGTCGGCAGCGAGGCCGTGATCAGATAATTCTCGTACGGGTATTTGCTCAAGCTGCCGCTCATGCCGCCGCCGTAGATCAGGGCCAGCTTCTCGCGCAGGATGTCGGTGATCCGGATGTTGATCACTTCCAGCATCGCCTGGAAGCGCATCGCTTCGTCGTCCGAATAGGGCGCCTCGCCGCTGAAGTTGAACGACACGCTGCTCTTGGCCTCGGACCCGACGCGCACGTCCTTTTTCACCACTCCGCGCACCGGACGCACGCCGGCATCCTTGTAGCCGACCTCGATCTCGCCCACCGGCAGCGCGCCCAGGTAAGCCGCCAGCAGCGGCTTGACCTTGGCCATGTCAAAACTGCCCACGAAAATGAAGGTCATGTCTTTCGCGCTGAAAAAGCGCGCGCGGTAGACCGCCAGTGCGCGCTCCAGATCGAGCTTGTCGAAGTCGCCCGGGCGCGCCGTGCGGGCCACACGCGGATGGTTTTGATACAGGGTGCTCACCAGCGTGTCGCGAAACACCGATTCCGGCTGCGCCATCGCGTTGCGCGCCGCTTCGACCTGCTTGCCGACGAAGGACTTGTACAGGCCTTCGTCGCGCCGCACGCCCGTCATGCGCAGGTACAGCAGCTGCAGCATGGTTTCCATGTCGTCGTTGGCGGTGCTGCCGGTGATGCCGTCCACATGGGTCCCCAGCGTGACGCTGACCGTGGCGGCCTTGCCGGCCAAAATCTTTTGCAGGTCGAGCGGCGAGTGATCCTTCAGCCCCATCGTCCCCACCACCGCATTCGCATAGCGCGCGTTGATGATGTCGGCCTCGCCGAACAGGGTCTGGCCGCCGAAGCGCGCCGCGCTCATGAGCACCTGGTCGTTGCGGAAGTCGGTCGGCTTGAGGATCACTTTCACGCCGTTCGACAGGGTCAGCCTGGTCAGCCCCAGCGCCTTGTCTTCGCTCTGCGCGACGATGCTGCCGCCCGCCGGCGGCTTGTCCATCAGCTCCGTGGCCAGCGTCTTTTGCTCGAGCGCGCGCACCGTCACTTTTTCGGCCGCGGCCACCGCCGCCAGCAGCTGGGCGCTGGTCGGCACCGGAATATCGTTCCTGGTGCTGCCCGTGTACACCACCAGCTTGGCCGAGGCGGCCGGAATGGTGGCGCGCGCGTAGCCGTTCATCTCGTCGAGGGTGATCGCCGGCAGCAGCTCGCGCACGTAGGCGTATTCGTTTTCGATGCCGGGGATGCTTTCCTGTTCGAGGAAGTTGCGCACGTATTCGCCGACATAGCTGCCCGAGTCGGTCTTGTCACGTTCGTTGTAGGCCAGTTCGTATTGGCGCATCATGTTCTTGCGGGCGCGCTCGAATTCCTGGGCGCTGAAGCCGAACTGGCGCGTGCGCGCGTTTTCCTGCACCAGCGCCTCGATGGCCGGCGTGGCGCCGCCCTTGCCGAGCGCGGCGAAGGCATTGAACGATGTGTAGCGCGGCGTGAGTTTGCCCACCGAGCTGCTGCCGGCGATGAACGGCGGGTCGGCCTGCTGCGCCAGTTCCTGCATGCGCTGGCCCAGCATGCCGGTAAACAGCGCCTCGACCAGCTTTTCGCGGTAGGCGCCGAAGGTGCCCTTGTCGATCGCTTCCTTCACCGGGTAGCGGATCAGCAGCGCATTGGAGGTCGCTTCCTTGTCGGTCACGACCAGCGCCTCGGTGTGGGCGCGCGTGGGAATGGCGGCGTAGGTGCGCGCGCGCGGGTTGGCCGGGTTCTTCAGCTGTCCGAAATGCTGTTTGACGCGCCGCTCGGCATCAAGCGGGTCGATGTCGCCCACCACCACCACCGCCATCAGGTCGGGCCGGTACCAGTCCTTGTAGAAGCGCCGGATGGCCTCGTGCTTGAAGCCCTTGATGATGTGTTCCTGCCCGATCGGCAGGCGCCTGGCGTACTGCGAGCCGTTGTACAGCTTCGGAATGAGCACCTTCTGCATGCGGTCGTTGGCGCCTTTGCCCAGCCGCAGTTCTTCCAGGATGATGCCGCGTTCCTTGTCGATGTCGGCCGCGTTCATGGTCAGCCCGCCCGCCCAGTCCTGCAGCACCAGGAAGCCCTTGTCGATGTTGTCGCGGTTGTCGGTCGGGATGGGCAGGATGTACACCGTCTCGTCGAAGCTGGTGTAGGCATTGAGGTCGGCGCCGAACTTGACCCCGATCGATTGCAGGTACGAGATCAGTTCGTGTTTCTTGAAGTTGGTCGAGCCGTTGAAGGCCATGTGCTCGGTGAAGTGGGCCAGCCCTTGCTGGTCCTCGTCTTCCAGGATCGAGCCGGCCTTGACCACCAGGCGCAGTTCGAGTTTTTTCTCGGGCCTGGCGTTTTTCTGGATGTAGTAAGTCAGCCCGTTGGCCAGCTTGCCCACCTTGACCTGCGGCCCTGCCGGTATTGCGTCGTCCAGCCTGATGGCGGCCTGGGCACCGATCACGCATGCCATCAGGAGGGCGGCCGCACAGGCGGATCGAACGAAATACTTGGTCATCGGCGTCTCTGCAATATGTTTGGTGGAGCGCGGATTCTACTCCTTTGCCGAGACGGGTAGCGGCGGCGGCAGCGCCAGGCGCGCATCGGACGCCATCAGCAGCGCCATCGCGTCGGCCGCCAGCGGACGGCTGAACAGGTAGCCCTGTACCTCGTCGCAGCCGATGCGCTGCAAGAACGCCAGCTGCTCGGGTGTTTCCACCCCTTCGGCCACCACGGTCAGCGACAGGCCGTGCGCCAGCGCGATGGTGGCCTGGGCGATGGCGGCGCTGCGCGGATCGCTGATGATGTTGTGCACAAAACTCTGGTCGATCTTCAGCTTGTCGAGCATGAAGCGCGACAGGTAGCCGAGCGAGGAGTAGCCGGTGCCGAAGTCGTCGAGCGAAATCGATACGCCCATGTCGGTCAGTTCGGCCAGCTGCTTTTCGGCCGCTTCGCTGTCGCGCATCATGACGCTTTCGGTCAGTTCGATTTCCAGGTAGCGCGCCGCCAGGCCGCTGTCGCGCAGCGCCTCGCGCACCACGGCCGGCACCGTGCCGGCCGTGAACTGGTGCGCCGAGACGTTGACCGCCACCCGCAGCGGGGGCAGGCCGGCGTCCTGCCATGCCTTGTTTTGCATGCAGGCCTGGCGGATCACCCAGTTCCCGATCGGCAGGATCAGGCCCGTGTCTTCGGCCAGCGCGATGAAGTCGCCCGGCCCGACCTGGCCCAGTTCCGGGCTGCTCCAGCGCAGCAGCGCTTCCATGCTGCACATGCGGCCACTGCCCAGCGCCACCTGCGGCTGGTAGTGCAGCGACAGTTCGTTGCGTTCGATGGCGCGGCGCAGGTGCGTTTCCAGCGCCATCCAGCGCAGCGCGTGCGCGTTCATCTCGCCCTTGAAGAAGCGAAAGCCGTTGCGGCCAGCATCCTTCATGTGCGACAGCGCCACGTCGGCCGCTTTCAGCAGCTCGCTCGGGTTGGCGCCGTCGCGCGGGTAGATGCTGATGCCCACGCTGGTGGTGACGATCAGTTCATGGCCGTCGGCCTGGAACGGCTGCGCGATCTCGTCGATCAGGCGCCGCACCGCGACGATGATGGCGTCCGAGTCCAGGCATTCGGTCAGCAGCAGCACGAATTCGTCGCTGCCCAGATGCGCCAGCGAGTCGGCGGGACCGGCCAGCATGCCGGCGCGGCGCGCCACTTCCTGCAGCAGGGCGTCGCCGGCTTCGTGTCCCAGGCTGTCGTTGATGCGCTGCAGGCGGTCGATATTAAACAGCAGCAGGGCGATCTGGCGGTCGCCGTGGCGCGCCGAGGCGATTGCCTGCTGCATGCGGTCGACCAGCACCGAGCGGTTCGGCAGCAGGGTCAATGGATCGTGGTTGCTCAGGAAGTCGACCTGGTGATGGGCGGCCTTGAGCGCGCTGATGTCGCTCGATACCGACACATACGCGTCGACCGCGCCGCCGGCCCCGCACACGGCGTTGATGCTGATCCGCTCCGGATATACCTGGCCGTTCTTGCGCCGGTTGGTGATTTCGCCGCGCCATTGGCCGCTGGAGCCCAGGCTGGCCCAGATGGCGCGGTAGAACGCGCTGTCGTGGCGGCCCGACTGCAGCAGGCGCGGATTGCGGCCCACCACCTCCGCTTCGCTGTAGCCGGTAATGTGCTCGAAGGCCGGGTTGACGGCGATGATGGCGCCCTGCGCATCGGTCATCATGATGCTTTCCTGCGTGCTCTCGAGGATGCGGGCCGACAGGCGCAGGCGCTGTTCGCTGTCGCGCAGGGCGCGGTCGGCCTGCAGGCGCGCGGCCGCTTCCAGCTGCAACTGGGCGGCGTGGCGCTGCACCACTTCATACAGGCCGAGGTTTTCGTAGGCTACCGCCAGCTGGGCGCCGAGGGTTACCCCAATGCGTTCATCTTCGTGGCTGAACGGCGTCGCGCCGGGCGCGCGGGCGCAGTACATCCAGCCGTACAGGTGGTTGCGGTCGCGGATCGCCAGGCCCAGGAAACCGTCCACCGCCGGATGGCCCTCGGGCAGCGCCGCGCCGTCCTGCAGGCGCAGCGCCAGGGGCTGCTGGAGCAGGGCGCCGGGCAGCTGGCGCGTATCGAGCGCGCGTCCGGCCAGCAGCGCGCTGTCGACCCCGCGCGCGGCCAGGTGGCGCACGCGCTGTTCGCCGCTGTCGAGCAGGCACACGGCCACGCAGTCGGCGTCCAGGATGGCGCCGGCGGCCTGCAGGAACACGCCGATCATCGCGTCGGCATTGCGCTCGCCGGTCAGGCGCAGGCTCATTTCCTCCATGGCGCCCAGGCGCGCTGCCAGGCTGCGCAAGCCGCTCATGCGCTCCCCCAGCAGGGTGTTCAGGTCCGCGCCGAGGGCGGCATCGGTGGCGCCATGGCGCAGCAAGAGGGCACCGAGCGCCTGGCGCGCCGACACCAGCGCGTCGTCGATACTGCTGCCCAGGTCCGCGCCCAGGACTGGCGCGCCGTCGTCCGGCGGCGGACCCTGATCGTGCATGCTGGCGCTGCCGGACAGTCCCAGTTCGCCGTGCACCGCGGCCAGGATGTCTTCCGGGTCGGCCGGCTTGGCCAGCACCCGCGTCACGCCGCAGCTGCGCGCCAGCGCGGTGGTTTCGCTCACGGCGTAGATGGCCGAGTAAAAGATCACGCGGGTGGCGGCCAGTTCCGGGTCGGCGCGCAGCTGCTGCACGAATTCGTAGCCGTCCATGGCCGGCATCAGGATATCGGTGATGATCAGGTCGGGCCGCTCGGTGCGCACCTGGGCCAGCGCGTGCGCGCCGTCATAGGCTTCGAGCAGGCGATGGCCGGTGTGGCCGAGCAGGGCGCTCAGATAGCGCCGGTTCGAGGGCCGGTCGTCGACGATCAGGATCGTGGACATACGCCAGGCTCCGGGGGGCGGGATGGTGTGCGGTGAGAGTGGGGACGTGCTGGCATCGGTGGCTCCGGGCATCGCTCCGGCATGCAAAAGCACGGAAGGCGAGGCCTGCAGTGATAATAATGCAGGTCGGCGCGCGCTTTCCGGATTTGTTTCGGAACGATTTGAAAAAAGTAACATTCCCTTATCATTTACCTCATATTGTTGTCGCAGTGCAACGAATCTGGGTAAGCATGGGTGAAGTCGCCGCACCTCCTCGGAATCTTCCCAAGCTTAGGGCGGTTGAAGTCGGGTAAATCCTTTAAAATAGCGGATTACGCTCCAGCAGCTTTGTCGCATCAGAGGATCTTTTATGTCTATTTCCAGTACCCCCGAAATCGTTGAAGAGTTGCGCGCAGGACGCATGGTCATCCTGGTCGATGAAGAAGACCGTGAAAATGAGGGGGACCTGGTGCTGGCGGCCGATTTCGTGACGCCCGAGGCCATCAATTTCATGGTCAAGCACGCGCGCGGCCTGGTCTGCCTGACCCTGACCGAAGAGCGCTGCAAGCAGCTCAACCTGTCGATGATGACGTCGAGCAACGGAACCTTTTACGGCACCAACTTCACGGTGTCGATCGAAGCGGCCGAGGGCGTGACCACCGGCATTTCGGCGGCCGACCGCGCCAAGACCATCCAGGTGGCGGTGGCCAAGAACGCCAGCCCGGCCGATATCGTCCAGCCCGGCCACATTTTCCCGCTCAAGGCCCAGCGCGGCGGCGTACTGATGCGCGCCGGCCACACCGAAGCCGGCTGCGACCTGACCGAGATGGCCGGCCTGACGCCGGCCTCGGTGATTTGCGAAATCCTCAAGGACGACGGCACCATGGCGCGCCTTCCGGACTTGCTGGAGTTTGCCAAGGAACACAATCTGAAGATCGGCACCATTGCCGACCTGATCCACTACCGCGGCCAGAACGAGTGTCTGGTGGAACGCATTGCCGAACGCACCATGCAGACCGCCTACGGCGAGTTCCGCCTGATCGCGTTCCGCGACAAGCCGAGCGGCTCGGCCCACCTGGCCATGGTGCATGGCGACCTGGCCCCGAACCTCGATGCCCTGGTGCGCGTGCACCAGCCGGTGTCCATCCTCGACCTGCTCGACAGCGAAGCGACCACCCACTCGTGGACCATGGCGTCGTCGATGCAGGCGATCAAGGAATCCGACCGCGGCGTCATGGTGCTGCTCAACTGCGGCGAGACGGCCGACCAGCTGTTTGCCCAGTTCGCGGCGCTGGACGCCGACACCAGGCCGACCGGGCGCGCCGCCAGCATGGACTTGCGCACCTACGGCATCGGCGCCCAGATCCTCAAGGACTTGGGAGTCGGCAAGATGGAATTGCTGGCCAGCCCGCGCAAAATGCCGTCCATGACCGGTTTCGACCTGGAAGTGACCGGCTATCGGGCCAGGCCGAACGGCGAGCCGAACGGCAAGCCGAACGGCGAGCCATCCGCCAAGCCGGCTGCCTGACGCGGTACACTTCTCATTCAATCACACATATAAAAGGGGTCTGCCATGACCGTAGGAACTTATGAAAGCAATCTGACCGGTGCAGGCCTGCGCGTTGGCATCGTCCAGGCGCGTTTTAACGCCGATGTGGGCCATGGACTGCTGTCGGCTTGCCTGGCTGAACTGAAGCACCTGGGCGTGAGCGACGAAGACGTGCTGCACGTCACCGTGCCCGGCGCGCTGGAAATTCCGCTGGCGCTGCAAAAGATGGCCGAGACCCAGCAGTTCGATGCCCTGGTCGCGCTCGGCGCGGTCATCCGCGGCGAAACCTATCACTTCGAGCTGGTCTCGAACGAATCGGGCGCCGGCATCACCCGCATCGGTCTCGACTACGGCATCGCGATCGCCAATGCCGTCCTGACCACCGAGAACGACGAGCAGGCCGAAGCGCGCATGGCGGAAAAGGGTGCCGAAGCGGCGCGCTGCGCCGTCGAGATGGCCAATCTGCTGATCGCGCTCGAAGAGCTGCAAGCCGAAGAAGACTGAGTTCGCGGCGTCAGCAGTACATTGTCCAGAACACGTAGTTAAGAACAAACGGTAATAAGAAGGTAAGAACACCATGACAGAGAAAACCTTGCACGCCAACCCCAGCAAGAACCGCACGCCGCGTCACCGGGCGCGCGAGTTCGCCTTGCAGGGGCTGTATCAGTGGCTGCTGAACAATGAAGACGCCACCACGGTCGTGACCAACATCCGGGCAGCGCACGGCTTCGAAAAGGCCGACGCCGACCACTTTGCGGTCTTGCTGTACGGCGCGATCAAGGATTCGGTTGCCCTGCGCGAAGCGTTTGCACCCCTGATCGACCGCGGCGTGGCCGAACTGTCACCGATCGAGCACGCCGTGCTGCTGATCGGCGCGTTCGAGCTGAAGAACAACCTGGATATTCCTTATCGCGTTGTCATCAACGAGGCGGTCGAGCTGACCAAGTCGTTCGGCGGTATCGACGGACACAAGTACGTCAACGGCGTACTCGACAAGCTGGCGCCGAGGCTGCGCGCCGACGAAGTCGCGGGCGACACGCGCCGCTAAGCTGGGCGGCACCTTGAACGCCATCGTCTTCTCGCTGGCGGGAATCGATGGCAGTTGCGCCGGGGTTCCGCCTCTGCTTCCCGAGCGGGAAGCGCGCATAAAAAAAGCCCGATGCAAGCATCGGGCTTTTTTACATCTATATATAGCGGCAAATTACAATCCGGCGATCTGCTCCTGCGAGGCTTTCTCCACCAGGACCGGCTTCGGCGCGGCCGGCGCCGTAAACGTCGGCACTTTCTTGCCGCTCGCAACCAGCTTGAGCTTCTGATACTCGTTCATCACGCGCGAACCATAACCCTGGTCGGTTGCAAAGGCTGCGGCGCCCACATAAGTCTTCAGGCCGGCTTCCACCGAACCGCCGCGTTTCACGTATTCCTTGAGGATCAGCGAGCCGACGCGAATATTCGCCACGGGATTGAGCGCGGCCTTGGTCCCGCCCATGTCCTGAAACTTCTCATGGTGAATCTTCGACATGACCTGCATCAGGCCTTGCGCGCCGACCGGGCTCTCGGCAAACGGGTTCAGACCCGATTCGATGGCCATCACCGCCAGGATCAGCAGCGGATCGAGCTTGATTTCGCGCGCCGTCGAATAGGCGGTCGAGACCAGCATGTTGGCGGCGTCGCCCGCCACGCGGTAGCGCTTGGACAGCCAGGTGGTCACGAACTCCTGCTGCTTGCGGTTGGCGTGGTTCGCCTTGTCGTCGAGCGCCAGAATCGGCGGCTCGTTCGGCGCCAGCACGGCTGGTGCGGGTGCCGGTGCCGTCATCAGGGCCGACAGGGCAGGCGCCTGCACGGGCGGGCGCGCGACGACGACGACGGGCGCCGGCTTGTGCGGCGCTGCCAGCAGTTGCGACGCTTCGTGCGCCAGTTCAGGACGCATGTAGAGCAAAGCCATCATGGCCAGTGCGGAAACACCGAAAAACGTCAGTGTGTGTTGCATTGTAGTCAGGAGACCACGCGCCGTTTTGCTCACGGAAGACCACGTGAATGGCTGGCTGGCCATGGTTTGGGCGAGCTTTGCTGTCGCCCCGTTGAAACGATGTATCATCGAATTCCCCTTTGTCGCGGAAAAAGCCATCCCGGCACCGCGCGTTAGCGCAGCGGGCAGACTTGTGCCGTGCATCAGAAATATCGTCCATCGCCGCCGCGTGGGCGCGCGATTAACGCCGTCATTGCTCGCTTCAGCTGGTCGTTCCCTGTGGTATTGGACCAGTAGCTAAACAACTTTTTCGGGGGAGAAGGCAGACGCCTATTGAAAACACTCCTTAAAATGTCATTGGGGCCCCGACCCCGTGAAGTTATGAGACAGGCTAGAATCGAGTTCGTAGACAGTGCCTGCTCATCAAGTAGGGCGAATTGTAGAAGCGGGTATATACTAAGTCAATACTAACACAAACGTTCTATATTACTTTTAGATCTAGCTTTTTGTGCTGCGTTGCAGCAAAGTCCTATGAAATCAACCACTTGCCATGGCTAATTGAACAACCATGCTCACATGAAAAAAAGAATTTAAACCCGATGAATTACGTAGACTTGCGCGATTTCATGTCGAAAATGCAAGAAATGGGCGAATTAAAGCGCATTTCCTTGCCAGTTTCCCCTTATTTGGAGATGACGGAGGTGTGCGACCGCGCTTTGCGGGCTGCCGGACCGGCCATTTTGTTTGAAAATCCGACCGGCCACACGATTCCGGTCCTCGGCAACCTGTTCGGCACGCCGCGCCGCGTGGCGCTCGGCATGGGCGCCGACGACGTGGGCGAGCTGCGCAAGATCGGCCATGTGTTGGCCCGCCTCAAGGAGCCGGAACCGCCCAAGGGCTTCAAGGATTTGATGGGGCTCGGCTCCCTGGTCAAGGCCGTGTGGGACATGTCGCCCAAGGAAGTGCGCGGCGCCGCCTGCCACGATATCGTCTGGGAAGGTGCCGACGTCGACCTGGCGCGCCTGCCGATCCAGCATTGCTGGCCGGGCGACATCGCGCCCCTGATCACCTGGGGCCTCGTGATTACCAAAGGCCCTAACAAGAAGCGCCAGAACCTGGGCATCTACCGCCAGCAGGTGATCGGGCCGAACAAGGTCATCATGCGCTGGCTGGCGCACCGCGGCGGCGCACTGGACTTCCGCGAACATGGCATTGCCACCAAGGGCCAGCCGTATCCGGTGGCGGTGGCGCTGGGCGCCGACCCGGCCACCATCCTCGGCGCGGTCACGCCGGTGCCGGACAGCCTGTCCGAATACCAGTTCGCCGGCCTGCTGCGCGGCAGCCGCACGGTACTGACCAAGGCCATCGGCAGCGAACTGCGCGTGCCGGCCTCGGCCGAGATCGTGCTGGAAGGGCATATTTACGCCGATCCGAATCATCCGACCGGCTACGAGCACGCGCTGGAAGGGCCGTTTGGCGACCATACTGGTTACTATAATGAGCAGGACAGTTTTCCGGTGTTTACCATCGACCGCATCACCATGCGGCGCGACCCGGTTTATCACTCTACGTATACAGGCAAGCCGCCCGACGAGCCGGCCGTGCTCGGGGTGGCGCTCAATGAAGTGTTCATTCCGCTGCTGCAAAAGCAGTTCAGCGAGATCACCGACTTTTATCTGCCGCCCGAAGGCTGCAGCTACCGCATGGCCGTGGTGCAGATGAAAAAGCAGTACGCCGGCCACGCCAAGCGCGTGATGTTCGGCGTGTGGAGCTTCCTGCGCCAGTTCATGTATACCAAGTTCATCGTGGTGGTGGACGAGGACGTGAATATCCGCGACTGGAAAGAGGTGATCTGGGCGATCACGACGCGGGTCGACCCGATGCGCGACACGCTGCTGGTCGACAATACCCCGATCGATTATCTCGACTTTGCCTCGCCGGTCAGTGGGCTGGGCAGCAAGATGGGCATCGACGCGACCAATAAATGGCCGGGCGAGACCAACCGCGAGTGGGGCACGACCATCAGCATGACGCCGGAAGTGAAGGCGCGGGTCGATTCGATCTGGCAGGAGCTGGGTATTTAAGTTGTAGAACGGGGGGGGCTTGGCGGCAAGCCCCCGCCATCCGGACTTGCGCTTGTGCGGTGTGGTGACAACGTCGTCCGTTTCGGTGTATTCTTGCACTGATCAATTGTTGCTATAGTTGTATCCTTGTGGTTTCGTCCAGTGCCAAGCTGGCACCGATAACAAGCCCGGGCGCACACTGGCGTCCGATGACAAACCGGAAAAGGCGTGCCGAGGCACCGGCCTTCACCAACCAGGTACGAGCCCGCCATGTTTGAAGCCGCCCGCCTCACCGACCCCATTGCCCACAGCAGCGCCCTGGCCGGATTTCTGGTCGGCGCCCTGATCGGCATCGCCCTGATCGCCGCCGTCGCGTTTGCCACCTTCACCTGCGGTTTTGGCGTCGCGCTGCTCGCCGGCCTGGCGGCCGGGGTGGGCGGCTCGCTGATACTCGGCATAGGCGAGGCGATCGGGAAGTCGATCATGTCGACCGCCGGGGCCATCACCAGCGGCTCGCCCACTGTCTTTACCAACAGCCTGGCGGCCGCCTTCGCCAAGGCGAGCACGGTTCTGTGCGACAAGCACAGCCCGGTGCCGCTGGTGGCGGAAGGGTCGACCAATGTCTTTATCAACGGCTTCGGCGCGGCGCGCAAGAAAGACCACACGGTCTGCGGCGCCGAGATCGACGGCGGGTCATCGAACGTGTTCATCGGCGGCGGCACAAAAGAATACCTGCCGGTCGCCGACGAAGTGCCGCCCTGGCTGCGCACCACGGTCGACTGGGCGTTCGCGCTGGCCGGGCTGGCGGGCGGGCTGGCCGGCCTGGTCAAGGCCGCCGGGGGCTTGTCGCGCGCGCTGCTGCCGTGCGCGGCGAAATTCATCGCCGGCTACGTGGCCGGCGAAGCGGTCGGCCGCTACGTGGCCGCCCCGGTCATTTCGCGCGTGATGGGTGGCTTGCTCGGCAACCCGGTCGAGGTGGCGACCGGGCGCAAGGTGCTGCTGGCCCAGCACGAAATCGACGCCGTGCTCCAGAGTCCCATTCCGCTGGTCTGTGCGCGCTTTTACGGCAGCGACCTCGCTTTCGAGGGCAGCCTGGGCAAGGGATGGGTACTGCCATGGGATTTGCGCCTGCAGCAGCGCGACGGCATGATCTGGTTGACCGATGCCCAGGGCCGCGAAACCGGTTTCCCGCTGGTGCAGCCCGGCCACTGCGCCTACAGCGAAGCGGAGCAGTGCTACCTGGCCTGCACCGCCACCGGACAGTTCATCCTGTATGACCTGAACGAGGTGTATCACGACTTCGGCCTTCTCGACGCCGGCGGCGACATCGCCTGGGTGCGGCGCAAGGAAGACCGCACCGGCCAGTGGCACAGCTACACCCGCGACGACGCCAACCGCGTGAGCATGATCCGCACCAGCGGCGGCCAGCAGCTGCAGCTGCGCTACGCCGAATCGCCATCGCGGCTGACCGCGATCGACTGCACCGATGGCGGAACCCCGGGCACCCTGGTCGCATATGGCTACGACGGGTTGGGCCAGCTGGTGTCCGTCACCGACGCCAACGGCGCCGTGGCGCGCCAGTTCAGCTACCTTGACGGCCGCATGGCCAGCCACACCAACGCGCTCGGCCTGACCTGTACCTACGAGTGGGCCGAGATCGACGGCGCCGCGCGCGTGGTCGCGTGCGGCACCAGCGAGGGCGATCACACACGCTTTCGCTACGACCGTGAGGCGCGCCAGACCTGGGCCCAGGACGAGCAGGGGCGCACTGCGCACTGGCAGTACGACGCGCATTTCCAGATCGTCGCGTGCACCGATTTCGATGGCGCCAGCTATCGCATCACGTACAACGATGCCGGCATGCCGCAGCTGGTGTCGCTGCCGGGCGAGCGCGAAGTGGCGTTCGAATACGACCACGCCGCGCGCGTCATCGCCGAAACCGATCCCCTCGGCCGCGTCACCCGCACGGCCTACCACGCCAACAGCCTGCGCATCAGCGAGCTGATTCTGCCCGACGGCTCCCGCTGGCGCGCCGAGTACGATTATCTGGGGCGCTTGCTGGCGACGACCGATCCGCTGGGCCGCGAGGAACGTAACGAATACCCGAGCGGCCTGAGTCCCTTCCCGGTCGCGCACATCGATGCCAGCGGCGGGCGCCAGCAGATGGAATGGAACCGGCGCGGCCAGATGACGTCGCGCACCGACTGCTCGGGCAAGGTCACGCGCTACCAGTACAACGCCGATGGCCAGCTGGCCTGCCTGACCGACGCCCTCGGCCAGGCCACGCGCTATCACTACCTGCGCACGGGCGAGCCGACCCAGGTGGTGCTGGCCGACGGCAGCACCGAAGAATTCGCATACGACGCGGCTGGCCTGCTCATCGAACAGCGCAGCGGCGAGCAGCCAGCGCGCCGCTGGGTGCGCAACGCGCGCGGCCAGGTGGTCGACGCCATCGATCCCGCGCAGCAGCACCTGCGCTACCGCTACGATGTGCGTGGCCGCGTGGTGGAGCTGGCCCGCGACACCGGCACGCGCTACCGCTTCGAATACGATGCCGGCGACCGCCTGGCGCGCGAAATGCGCCCCGATGGCGCCGAGCGGCGCATGCGCTACGACCCGGCGGGCGAACTGATCGAGATCGAAAAAATCGGCGCCGTGAAAGGCGGCGCCGCGCGCCGCACGGTGCTGTATGAGCGCGACAAGGCCGGGCGCGTGCTGGCGCAGACCACGGCAACCGCCGTCACCCGCTACACCTGGGACGATGGCGACCGCCTGCTCGAAGCGACATCCGAGCCCGATGCCGCCGGCGCCGCGCTGGGCGTGGCGGCGGGCGCGGTCCGCTTCGAGTACGACCGCGCGGGCCGCATGGTGGCCGAACACGGCGCCGACGGCACGGTCGGCTATTCGCTCGACATGCTCGACAACCTGGTATCGCTGGCGCTGCCGCACGGCCAGCGCATCGACATGCTCACCTACGGTTCCGGCCACGTGCACCAGATCCGCTGCGCCGACGGCGTGATTTGCGACTTCGAGCGCGACGACCTGCATCGCGAAGTCGAACGCACCCAGGGTGGCCTGACCCAGCGCATCGCCTACGACATCCTGGGCAGGCGCACATCGCAGACGGCGGGCAGCGCGCCGGAACTGGCGGAGGGGCAGGGACGCCTGTGGCGCAGCTATCGCTACCACCCATCCGGCGACCTGGCCGAGCAGCGCGACAGCGTGCGCGGCGCGATCGATTTTCAGTACGATGCGGCCGGGCAGCTGCGGCGCCAGATGCGCCGCGCCGACCAGCAGCAGGAACGCTTCGTGTGGGATGCGGCCGGCAATCTGCTGCAGGACGCGGGCGAAAAGAGTCGCGGCCAGGTCGAGGGCAACCGGCTCATGGTCTGGCAAGACATGCGCTTCGAGTACGATGCCTGGGGCAATATGGTCACCAAGCGCAAAGGGGCGCACCAGATCCAGCGCTTCAGTTTCGATGCCGAAGACCGCCTGGTGAGCATGGTGACGGAAAACCTGCGGGGCGTGACGGAAACGCGGTTTGCCTACGATCCGCTGGGCCGGCGCATCGCCACGACCGACACGCGCACGCAAGCGGGCGGGCTGGCGCACAGCGTCGTCAGGCGCTATGTGTGGCAGGGGCTGCGCATGGTGCAGGAGCGGCGCGGCAATGCCGTCAGCAGCTACGTGTTCAGTCCCGACGCCGCCTACACGCCGCTGGCGCGGGTCGATGCGGTGATTGCCGCCGCCGCGACGGCCGCCGCCATCGCCACCGCGAAAAGCACGGCGCGCGTGTATCACTTTCATACCGACCTGATTGGCGCGCCGCTCGAAATGACCGACGAAGCGGGCGAGCTGGCCTGGGCCGGCACCTACCAGGCCTGGGGCAAGGTCGGCAACGACGACGATGTGGCGCTTGCCGGCGCCATCGACCAGCCCTTGCGCTTCCCGGGCCAGTATGCCGACGAAGGCACCGGGCTGCACTACAACACCTTCCGCTTTTACGATCCCGACATCGGGCGCTTCATCAGCCCGGACCCGATCGGGCTGGCCGGCGGCGACAATCTGTACGCGTACGCCCCGAATCCGTCCGGCTGGATGGACCCGTGGGGGCTGATGCCGTGGGTCGATCCGGTCAATGTCGGGCACCACCTGGTGCCGCAAAGCCTGGCCCGCTCGACCGGTCCCAGCCTGGTCGCGACCCTGTTCGGCAGCAACACCCAGACGCCGACCTTCTTCTTCTCGAAACCGTATGTGGCGGGCAGCCATGAAGCCATTCACGCGGCCCAAAAACCGTTCGTCGGGCGCCTGACAGGATCGTGGAGCGGCAAGCCGATGGACCTGGTCCGGGCCGCGGGCAGGGGGCTGGACGCGGTATCGCATATCCGGGGCGACCTGAAAATACCGGCAACGGGCGAAGTCATCGCGCACAATGTCACGCCGCGCCAGGCTTACTCCGCGCTGCTGACGTGGGGCAGGAAACAGGCGTTGCCGCCGCGGCCGCCGTCCGGCGGCTGCTGATAACAATATGACAGTGGAGCTATGAACATGCAGCAATTCGAGGTGGTGGTCGACTTTGGCGGCATCGTGGTGTTCGACGACAAGGGTTTGCAGGCGTACTTCGGCAACATCGCCGAGGGCGACAATCTGTACAGGCGCTTCACGACCACCGACGATGGCGACAAGGTGGTTGAGCAGGGAATCGTGATTCCCATTATTGGCGTCAACGACAGTTCCTACCGGGTACTGGTGCGCATGGCCGGGGAACCGTCCATCGTTCCTGACGAGCTGATCATTGTGAGAAACGCGTCGTTCCCGCTGCGGGTGACGGGCCGGCTCATCATTGCGGACCTGGCCGTGTTCCTCGAGTGGTATCCGGAGGAGGGCTGGCAGCAGATCGATATGGCGCCGGGATGCTACGCGGCCGCGGTCAACGGCTTTCGCAAGGTGGAAAATAATGTGGTGGTCGACTTCGGCTTTGAAATCGTGCTCACGCCCGCCGACGCGCTGCCGCCCATGAGCGCCTCGCTGCAGCAGAACATGCAGGTGCTCGAGCTGCCGGGATGAGCCCGCAAGCTGTTTCCCACAAATTCTCCCGGTCGGTTATAATTGTCGCTGGCGGGCCCCTGCGCATTGTGGCATGGCTAACCTGGTCAGGTCGGGAACGAAGCAGCCACGGCCGTTAACCATAAGTGCCGCAGATCAGGCTCGCCTCTTTCGATCTCCTTGTTGTCCAGTCTCCGTCGTACCTTCCCCCAGCACAGTCGCAGCCCGTCCGCACAAGCGGTGGTTTCGCATTCGCGCGCGCTCTTGCTACAATTGCCTTTTCGGGGAGCGGGAATCCCCGCCGCGTTCGCTATCTACGGTAAAATTCAGCATGTCCTATCAAGTCCTCGCCCGCAAATACCGTCCCAAGAATTTCGACACGCTCGTCGGCCAGGAGCACGTGGTGCGCGCGCTGACGCACGCCCTGCAATCGGGCCGCCTGCATCACGCCTATCTGTTCACCGGCACCCGCGGTGTCGGCAAGACGACCCTGTCGCGCATCCTGGCCAAGTCGCTCAACTGCATCGGCCCTGACGGCAACGGCGGCATCACCGCCGACCCGTGCGGCGTGTGCGAAGCCTGCACCGCCATCGATGCCGGCCGCTTCGTCGACTATATCGAGATGGACGCGGCCTCGAACCGCGGCGTCGACGAAATGGCCCAGCTGCTCGAGCAGGCCGTGTACGCCCCCTCGAACGCGCGCTTCAAGGTCTACATGATCGATGAGGTGCACATGCTGACCAACCACGCCTTCAACTCCATGCTGAAGACGCTGGAAGAGCCGCCCGAGCACGTCAAGTTCATCCTGGCGACCACCGATCCGCAAAAGATCCCCGTCACCGTCCTGTCGCGCTGCCTGCAGTTCAATCTCAAGCAGATGCCGCCGGGGCATATCATCAGCCACCTCGATAACATCCTCGGCCAGGAAGGCATCAGCTTCGAGCAGCCGGCCCTGCGCCTGCTGGCCCAGGGCGCGCACGGCTCGATGCGCGACGCGCTTTCGCTGACCGACCAGGCGATTGCCTACGCCGCCGGCGAAGTCACGCTCGACGCAGTGCAGGGCATGCTCGGCGCGCTCGACCAGACGTATCTGGTGCGCCTGCTCGACGCGCTGCTGGCGCAAGACGGCGCCGACCTGATGGCGGTGGCCGACGAAATGGCCAGCCGCAGCCTGTCGTACAACGGCGCGCTGCAGGATCTGGGCACCTTGCTGCACCGGATCGCGCTGGCGCAAAGCGTGCCGTCCGCCGTGCCCGAAGACTTGCCCGAACTGGCCGACATCCTGCGCCTGGCGGCGGCCTTCGACGCCCAGGAAGTGCAGCTGTTTTACCAGATCGCCGTCCACGGCCGCAACGAGATCGGCCTCGCGCCCGACGAATACGCCGGCTTCACCATGACCCTGTTGCGCATGCTCGCTTTCCGCCCCGGTAACGGTGGCGCCGAAGGCGCGCCGCCGACCGGTTCGGCCGCGGCCCGTTCGCCCTCGCCAGCCCGTGCTGCGGCAGCCGCCGCCGCGCCGGCACGCGCCGCATCGGCAGCCGTCGCCAGCCACGCCGTGGTGAGCGCGCCGCTGCCACCGGCACCGCGCATGCCGCCACCGCCCGCGCCAGCAGCGGCGGCACCCGCTCCGGCGCCGCCCGCACCAGCGGCCAGCGTACCGGCCATGAACTCGGCGCGCGCCGCGATCAACGCCGCCCTCGAAGCGGCGCGTTCGGCCAGCCGCGGACAGAACTCTTCGCCGCGCCGACCGACCGCCATGTCGAACCAGGCCGCCGCCAACGCCGCCGCGGCTGCGCCACCGCAGGCCGCGCCGGAGCCCGCACCACCGCCCGCGCCGGCGGCATCGAAGGCGCCGCCGCCGTGGGAGCAGGGCGAGTCGCAGGCTGCCGCAGCGCAGGCCGCACCGCCGCCAGCGCCAGCGCCACCGATGCCGGAGGCGCACTATCCCGAGATGCAGGACGACGAGCCGCCATCGTGGGTCACCGAATTTTCCGACGACACCGCCGTCGCCCAGGAAGCGCCACCGGCCGCCGCCATGCGCGCGCCCGCGCGTGCGCGCCCGGCCTACGTCATCACCCCGGTGCCCGAGATCGACTGGGACGGCAACTGGCCCGGCCTCGCCGCCGGCCTGACCTTGCGCGGCGTGTCCCAGCAACTGGCGCTGCAGACGGAACTGGTTTCCTGCGTGGTGGACGGTAACGTCACCACCTTCAGCCTGCGCGTGCCGATCGACACCCTGCGCGCCAGCGGCAATACCGAAAAACTGTGCGCCGCACTGCAGGAGCGCTTCGCCGCGACCAAGATCCACCTCGAGATCGACATCGGTCCGGTGTGGTACACGGCCAGCGCCGAAGCGATCGCCTGGCGCGAAGAATGCCAGCGCGTGGCCGAGGAAACCGTGGCCAACGACCCGTTCGTGAAAGACGTGATGCGCGACCTTGGCGCGTTCATCGTGCCCGGATCGGTGCGTCCCGCCGCCGCCCCCGGCGCCCCCGCCTGAACCAAACACCCCCTTATTGACCATTTTTTGAATCCCGGAGAACCACCATGATGAAGAACCAGCTCGCAGGCTTGATGAAACAGGCGCAAGCCATGCAGGACAACATGAAGAAGGCGCAGGAACAGTTGGCCAGCGTCGAAGTCGAAGGCCAGTCCGGCGCCGGCCTCGTGAAGATCGTCATGACCTGCAAGAACGACGTCAAGCGCGTCTCGATCGACCCGTCGCTGCTGGCCGACGACAAGGACATGCTGGAAGACCTGGTCGCCGCCGCCTTCAACGACGCCGTGCGCAAGGCAGAAGCGACGTCCGCCGAAAAAATGAGTGGCCTCTCCGCCGGCATGCAGCTGCCGCCCGGCTTCAAGATGCCGTTCTAAATGTCCAAATCGCTCGACTTCCTGACCGAAGCGCTGCGCCGCTTGCCCGGCGTCGGCCCGAAGTCGGCGCAACGCATGGCCTACCACCTGCTGCAGCACGACCGCGAGGGTGCCGCCATGCTATCGCGCGCGCTGTACCAGGCTGTCGACGCGGTTCACCACTGCGCCCTGTGTAACACCTTCGCCGAAACCGACGTGTGCGACCTGTGCCTCGACGACCAGCGCGACACCACCTTGCTGTGCGTCGTAGAGACGCCGGCCGACCAGATGATGATCGAGCAGACCCTGACCTACAAGGGCCTGTACTTCATTCTCATGGGCCGCCTGTCGCCGCTCGACGGCATCGGCCCGAAGGACATCCACCTCGAAAAACTGCTGGTGCGCGCCGCCGACGGCGTGGTCGGCGAGGTGGTCCTGGCCACCAATTTCACCAACGAAGGCGAAGCCACCGCGCACTACATCAGCGAAATGCTCAAGGCGCGCGGCCTGAAGGTGAGCCGCCTGGCGCGCGGCGTGCCGGTCGGCGGCGAACTCGAATACGTCGACCCGGGCACCATCGCGCGCGCGATGCTCGACCGGCGCAGCACCTGATGACGGCGCCGCCATTCAAGCCCGGCGCGCTGGCCGGCATCAAGGTGCTCGAACTGGGCACGCTGATCGCCGGCCCGTTCTGTGCGCGCATGCTGGCCGAATTCGGCGCCGACGTCATCAAGGTCGAAGCGCCCGATGGCGGCGACCCGATCCGCCAGTGGCGCATCCTCAAGGACGGCACCTCGCTGTGGTGGTCGGTCCAGTCGCGCAACAAGAAAAGCATCACCCTCAACATGAAGGATGAACGCGGGCGCGCCATCGCCAGGCAGTTGGCGCTGGAAGCGGACATCATTATCGAAAACTACCGCCCCGGCGTGCTCGAAAAATGGGGCATCGGCTATGAGCAGATCAAGGCCCTCAACCCGGCCGCGATCATGGTGCGCCTGTCCGGCTTCGGCCAGACCGGCCCGATGAAAGACCAGCCGGGCTTCGGCGCCATCGGCGAATCGATGGGCGGGCTGCGCTACGTGTCCGGCCATCCGGACCGCCCGCCGGTGCGCGTGGGCGTGTCGATCGGCGACTCGGTGGCCGCGCTGCACGGCGTGATCGGCGCCATGATGGCGCTGCGCCACCGCGACGCCACCGGCGGGCGCGTGGACGGCGAAGGGCAGATGGTCGACGTGGCCCTGTACGAAGCCGTGTTCAATCTGATGGAGTCGCTGGTGCCCGAGTTCGACCACGCCGGCGTGGTGCGCGAGCGTACCGGCGGCGCGCTGCCGGGCATCGTGCCGTCGAATACCTACACCACCGGCGATGGCGAGAACATCGTCATCGCCGGCAACGGCGACGCCATCTTCAAGCGCCTGATGCTGGCCATGGGCCGCATCGACATGGCCGGGGACCCGCAACTGGCGCGCAACGATGGCCGCGTGCCGCGCAGCGCCGAGATCGACGATGCGATCCAGGCCTGGTGTGCCACGCAAAGCATAGCCAGCGCGCTGGCGACCTTGCAGGCGGCCGATGTCCCGGCCGGCAAGATCTACTCGGTGCGCGACATGATGAGCGACCCGCAGTTCCTCGCCCGCGACATGTTCGAGCAGCACCACTTCAGCGACGGCACGCCGGTCAAGCTGCCCGCCATCACGCCCAAGCTGTCGGCCACGCCGGGCCAGACCCGCTGGCTCGGTCCGGCGCTGGGTGAGCACACCGACGACATCCTTGCCAGCCTCGGCTATGACGCCGATGCAATTGCCGCCCTGAGACAGGCGAAGGTGCTGTAGAAGCTGCCAGCGGTGTCCATCCCATGTCGCGCTGCGAGCGTTTGCGTGCGCTCAAACTCCACCCGCTTTGCGCTGCTATGGTGTGCTCTCCCAACCGAGTCCACCAACATGCACCTCGTAGACATCACCATGTTTTATGCCGCGGAAGGCGGCGGCGTGAGCACTTACCTCAACGCCAAGGCGGCCTGGCTTGCGCGCCGTAACCGCGTGCGCCACACCATTCTCAGTACCAACGTTGACAGCCGCGACGGCACGCCGGCATTGCGGCGCGTTCCCGCCATCGCCTTTCCCGGCGTGAACGGCTTTCGCATGCCGCTCTCGATCGGCGCGTCCACGCGCATCATGCTCGGCCTGCAACCGGACCTGATCGAAGCCGGCGACGCCGGCCACGGCGCATGGGCGGCGCTGCGCGTGCGGCGCAAGCTGGGCGTGCCGGCGGTCGCCTTCTACCATTCCGATCTGCCGCGCCTGATACACGAACGCTTCGGCCAGCCCGCGCGGCGCGCCGCCGGCGCCTACCTGGCCCACCTGTACCGCCAGTTCGACCTGGTGTTCGCACCGAGCCGGCTGATGGTGCACCAGCTGGCGGCCATCGGCGTGCGCGATGTGGTGCACCAGCCGCTCGGGATCGACATCCACACGTTTTGCCCGCAGCGCCGCAGCGCGTCGCTGCGCGAGCGCCTCGGACTGGCGCCGGAAACGCGGCTGCTGGTCTACGCCGGCCGCTTCACCGCCGAGAAAAAGCTGACGGTGCTGATCGACGCCGTGCGCAAGCTGGGGCCGCCGTATCACCTGCTGCTGATCGGCGGCGGCGGTGCGGTGCCGCACTGCGCCCGGACCAGCCGGATCGCCTTCCAGCGCGACCAGCGCGTGCTGGCCGGCCTGCTGGCCAGCTGCGATGTGCTGGTCCATCCCGGCGACTGCGAAACCTTCGGCCTGATCGTGCCCGAAGCGATGGCGTGCGGCCTGCCCGTGGTGGGCACGAGTGGGGGCAGCGTGGCCGAACTGATCGATGACAAAACGGGCATCGTGGTGCCGCCCAACAGCGTCGACAGCCTGGCGGCAGGGATCGAGGCGCTCTTCCGCATGGACCTGGCGGCGATGTCGCGCGCGGCGTCGCGCAAGGCGCACGAGTACTACGACTGGAACCGCATCATGCCGCAGCTGATGAACCGCTACGCGGGCCTGCTGGCGTCGCGCGCGCGGGCCGACCTGGAGGCCGAGCGTGCCTGCGCCACCGAATGAGCAGGCGGCGCTGTGCGTCGTCATCCACGATGTGGCGCCGGCCACCTGGCCCGATTGCCTGCGCCTGCTGCAGGCCGTGCGGGCGGTGGCCGACATTCCCCTCACGTGGCTGGCGGTGCCGCGCTGGCATGGCGGCGAGGACCGCTCGCCTGCGTGCGAGGCGGCGCTCGACAGCCTGCTGGCCGACGGTCATGAAATCGCCCTGCATGGCTACACGCATGTTGATACCGCTGCGGAGCGGCGCGACTGGCGCAGCCGGTTTTTGCGGGGGGTGTACACCGAAGGGGAGGGCGAGTTTGCCGCGCTTGACGCGGCCGAGGCGAGGCGCCGCATCGAGCTGGGGTTGGCATGGTTCGATGAGCGCGGCTGGCCCGCCAGCGGTTTCGTCGCGCCGGCATGGCTGCTCAGCGATGGAGCCTGGGAGGCGGTGCGCAGCTACCCGTTCCTCTACACAACCACGTGGAGCCATTTTCACGTCTTGATGCAGACGCCCGCGAATCCGGCGGTTCCGGCACAGCCCTTGAATCCGTCGGCTCCGGCACCACCCTTGCACCGATCATTCCCACGCGAGGACGGCCCTCGACGGGAACGTATGGAACGTATGTTCTCTGAAGCGCCGCCGCCATTGCCTCACGCCTTGCTATCGCCATCCCTGGTGTACGCGGCACGCAACCGCGCCGGGCGCATCGTTTCCCCGCCGCTCGCCTGGACGCTCGCCCGGCTGATGCACCCTTCGCCATTGGTACGCCTGGCCCTGCACCCGCGCGACGCGCGCCACCCCGCACTGCTGCGCCATGCGCAGCAACTCATCGAACACTTGCTGCAATCGCGTGCGGCGCTGACCAAGAGCGCCTTTGCCCGTCAATGGGCCGCAGTCGCTACCAGTACGGCCCCCAATAACCGCCCAGCGACCAGTGCGACCGGCCCACACCACCGTGAAAATGCGGATAGCCATAGCGCTGCAGATCATCCCGCGCGCTAAGTTGCAGTACGCAATTGCGCCACGAATCCGAGTTGGACGGATAGCCTAGCCTGGAACACGCCGGGCCGTACACGACCATCATCCGGTCCATTTCCGCCTGCGCCGAGGCGGCCCGTTGCTGCGGCGTGGTGCAGCCGGCGAGCAGCAACGCGCCAATACACACCGTCATGAGCTTTCGCATCGATATCTCCTTTATGCGCGTGCGCTTTGCGCGCGGCCGCGTATGTCCTTGACATAGCTTAAAAGGGCCGCTAAGCAGGGGCCTGATCCATATCAAACGGTTAAGGGGAACCTCGTACTTGTTCTAGTCTCGCACCAACAGTCCCACCAACAATGTTTGCGCGTAGCCTGATTTTTCTGGCAAGATGCCTTGCGAAATCAAACCGGGGAATGTTATGCGTACGCGTGGAATCAAAGTCTGGTCGGTCCGGCTGCTGCTTGGCCTGCTTGTTCTGCTGGTGCTCGCGGCACTGGCCGTGTGGCTGTACCTGCGCGCCAGCCTGGCGCGGCTTGACGGCGACATCAAGGCGCCCGGCCTGTCGGCCCCGGTCACGGTGGCGCGCGACGGGCGCGGCGTGCCCCTGATCAGCGGCGCGCGCCGTGCCGACGTCGCCTACGCCACGGGCTTCGTGCATGCGCAGGAGCGCTTCTTCCAGATGGACTTGCTGCGCCGCGCGGGCGCCGGCGAACTGGCCGAACTGTTCGGCGCGCGCGCCTTGCCGCGCGACCGCGCCAACCGCCTGCACCGCTTCCGCGCGCGCGTGGCCGCTTCGCTCAAGCTGCTCAACCCGGCCGACCGCCAGCTGCTCGATCGCTATGTCGCCGGCATCAACGCCGGCCTGGCGGCGCTTGGCGCCAACCCGTTCGAATACGCCCTGATCGGCGTCAAGCCGCGTCCCTGGAGCGCGGAAGACTCGCTGCTGGTGGTCTGCGCGATGTACTTCGACCTGCAAGGCACGGTCGAACCGCGCGAACTGACGCGGGGCTGGATTCGCGACCACAGCGACGCCGCGCAGCTGGCCTTCCTGCTGCCCGAAGCGAGCAAGTGGGACGCCCCGCTCGACGCCGCCGGCATCGCCGTCGCGCCGGTGCCCATCCCGCCGGCGCCGCCGGCATGGTGGGGCAAGCCGCGCCAGCCTGGCGCGCACAAGACTGCCTCGGCCGACTTCATCGATGCGGTCGGCAGCAACAACTGGGCCGTCGCCGGCAGCCGCAGCAAGGATGGCGTGGCCATTGTCGCCGACGACATGCACCTGGGCCTGTCCCTGCCCAACATCTGGTACCGCCTGGCGATCCAGTACCCGGACGCCAAGGGCGCGCCGCGCCGCATCGTCGGCGTTACCTTGCCGGGCGCGCCGCCGGTCATCATCGCCGGCAGCAACGGCCGTGTCGCCTGGGGCTATACGAACAGCTACGCCGATCTGCTCGACCTCGTGATGCTGGGCCAGGACAAGCAGCATCCTGACCAGTTGCGTACTCCCGCGGGCTGGGAAAAGCCGGTCGCCGTGGTCGAAACCATGTTGGTCAAGGGCGCTCCCGCCGAGCGGATGACGGTACTCGACACCTCGCTCGGCCCCGTGCGCGAGAGCGGCGGGCGACCGTATGCCATCCACTGGCTGGCGCACGCGCCGGCCTCGATCAATCTCGATCCGATCAGGCTCGAGACGGTCGACACGCTCGATGAAGCACTGTCGATCGCGGCCACCATCGGCATTCCGTCGCAAAATTTCGTCGGCGGCGACGACAAGGGCAATATCGGCTGGACTATTTCCGGCCCGCTGCCGCGCCGCACGCAGCCGGGCAGCGGCGCCACCTTCCCGCTGGCCGTCGATGGCGGGCAGGCCAGCTTCGATGGTGCGCTGGCGCCGGCCGATTATCCGCGCGTGGTCAATCCGCCCGGCGGCCAGCTGTCGACCGCCAATAGCCGCCAGTTAAATGGCGCGCATGCGCAGACTCTCGGCGACGGCGGCTTCGACATCGGCGCGCGCAACCGCCAGATCCGCGATGGTCTGGCCGCGCTCGGGCCGAAGACCGACCTGGCGGGCGTGTACGGCGTGGCGCTGGATGACCGCGCGCTGTTTGTCGCCCCGTGGCGCGAGCGCGCGATCAAGGTGCTCGACACGGCGGCGCTGCAGGCCAAGCCGCAGCGCGCGCAGTTCCTGGACCTGTTGAACAAGAGCTGGAGCGGGCGCGCCAGTGTCGATTCGGTCGGCTACCGGCTGGCGCGCCACTTCATGTGGGCGGTGGGCGATGTGCTGTTCGAGGGAGTCAATGGCGATCTGGCCGCGCTGCATCCCAAGTCGACCATGGCGCTGGCGACGTCGCGCTGGCCGGAAGTGGTCACGCGCCTGCTCGACGAGCAGCCGGCTGCGTGGCTGCCGCCGGGGCACGCGAACTGGCAGTCGGTGCAGCTCGAAGCAATCGACCGGGTGATTGTGGAACTGGCGGCCGATGGCACGCCCCTGTCAAGTGCGACGTGGGGCGAGCGCAATACGGCGGCCATTGCGCATCCGATTGCCGCCGCCGTGCCGTTCGTGGCACGCTGGCTCAGCGCACCGGCCGACATGCTGCCCGGCGACGCCAACATGCCGCGCGTGTCGGGCAAAAACTTCGGTCAGTCGGAGCGGATGACGGTGTCGCCCGGGAAGGAAGAGCAGGGCGTGTTCAACATGCCGGGTGGGCAGAGCGGGCATCCGCTGTCGCCGTATTTCATGGAAGGCCACGCCGATTGGGTGAGCGGGAAACCGACCCCGTTGCTGCCCGGGGTGGCGCGGCATACGCTGACGTTCAAGTAACCCGGATCGAACCGCCGTCCCCGCGCCCTGGCGCGGGGACGGCGTTGTGAGGCTGCTCCCGCCCTATTTCATCGCCAGCGCCATCGCCCCAGCTTTATTGAGCATCAGCGTGATCGATTCATGCGGTGACGGATGCCCCAGGTAGAACCCCTGCACCAGATCGCACCCGTACTCCTCCAGCAGCACCAGCTGTTCATCGGTCTCCACGCCTTCGGCCACCACCACCATCTTCAATCCATGCGCCATGGCGATGATGGCGCGCGTGATCGCGGCGTTTTCCGAGTCCTGCGGCAGCCCGCAAATGAAGCTCTTGTCGATCTTGAGCGCGCGCACATCGAAGCGCTTCAGATAATTCATCGACGAGTACCCGGTGCCGAAGTCGTCGATCGACAGATACACGCCGATCCCGCGCAGCTGCTCCAGGGTCGCCATGGTCGCCTTGGCGTCGTCCATGAGCGTGCCTTCGGTCAGCTCCAGCTCCAGCATCTTGGGATCGAGCCCCGAGTCGTGCAGCGCCGAGAGCACGATCTGGGTCAGGTTCTCGTCCTTGAACTGCTTGGCCGATAAATTGACCGCCATGCGGATCGCGCGCCCGGTCGCCTTTTGCCAGGCCTTGGCCTGGCTGCAGGCAGTGCGCAGCACCCACTCGCCGATCGGCACGATCAAGCCCGTTTCCTCGGCCAGCGGAATGAACTCGGTCGGCGAAATGATGCCGCGCTCGGGATGGCGCCAGCGCACCAGCGCTTCGACGCCCACGATCTCGGACGAGCGCACGTCGATCTGCGGCTGGTACAGCAGATACAGCTCTTCGTTCTTGAGCGCCTTGCGCAAGCCCACTTCGAGCTTCACGTGGCTCATGATCTGCATCGTCAGCGAAGAACTGTACAACTTGGCGTTGTTCTTGCCGCAGTTCTTGGCGTGATACATGGCGGTGTCGGCGAACTTGAGCAGCGAGTCGCAATCGTCGCCGTCTTCCGGGAACAGCGAAATACCGATGCTGGCCGTGACAAAAATTTCGTGCCCCTCGATCAGGAAGGGACGGCGCATCGCTTCCTTGACCCGGTGCGCCACATTGAGGGCGTTTTCGACCCGCTCCAGGTCGGGAATCAGGATCGTGAATTCGTCGCCGCCCAGGCGCGCCAGGTTGTGCGACTGGTCCCCGCGCGAGACCAGGTCGCTCGGGCGGATGGTTTCGCGCAGTCGCTCCGAGACGATCTTGAGCAGATGGTCGCCCACGTTGTGGCCCAGGGTGTCGTTGATGCGCTTGAAGGCGTCGAGGTCCATGAACAGCACCGCGAACTTTTTCTTGCCGACCTTGGAGCGGTGCAGTTCGCGTTCCAGCGTTTCGAGAAACGCCTGGCGGTTCGGAATGCCGGTCAGGCTGTCGCAATAGGCCAGGCGGCGGATCTGTTCCTCGGTGCGGCGCCGCTCGCTGATATCGCGCACGAGGCCCAGCACCTCGTCCGGTCCGGTGGCGACCAGGCGCGCTTCGAAGTGCTGCACCATGCCGAAGCTGGCCAGTTCATATTCGACCGAGCGCACGTGCTGGGTATCGAGCACGCAGTGCATCTGTTCGAGCAGGCGTTCGGCGATGTCGCGCGGGAGCACTTCGGTGATGTGCTTGCCCACGCACAGTTCCGCGGGAATGGCGGCCGAGGCGTCGTGGCCCTGTTCGTAATCGAGGTAGACGCCGTCCTTGCCGAGCCGGAAAAAGGTGTCGGGGATGGCGGCCAGCACCGCGCGGTTGTGGGCGTCGGCGATGCGCAGCCGCACGATGGCGTCGCTGGCGCGCAGCACGTACAGCACGCGGTGGCCGAGGATCGGCCAGTTGATCGGTTTCGACACGAAGTCGGTGGCGCCGGCCTCGTAGGCGTTGGTGACCGCTTCAATGTCGTCGCCGCCGGTGACCATGATGATCGGTACCGGGGCGCCGGTTTCGATGCGGCGGATCTCGCGGCAGGCCGAGAAGCCGTCCATGTTGGGCATGTCGACGTCGAGCAGGATCAGGTCCGGCGCCATGCTCTGGTAGAGGGCGACGGCTTGCAGGCCGTCCTCCGCTTCGATCGCGTCCAGGCCGACCTGGCCGAGCATTTCGAGCATCAGCAGGCGCATGACCGGATCGTCGTCCGCCACCAGGACGACGCCGCGCTTGATTGGGGTAGCAGCCATTTTTAATGTTCCTTCTCTAGGAGGGCATTGAGCGAGTGGCACACGGCCTGGAATTCCCGCTCCATGTCGGTAAGGATGCCGGACGCGCCTTCGGTGGTATCGGTGCGGCCCAGCGTTTCCATGTCTTTGCACATCTGCGCCAGCGTTTCGGCGCCGACATTGGCGCTGCTCGATTTGAGGCTGTGCGCGACCTTGCGCAGGTTGCCCGGATCGAGCCCGGAAATGGCCTGGCGCAGCGTGCGCAGGTGCTGCGGCGTGTCGCCCACATACGCCGCAATCACTTTTTGCACCAGCGCGTCGCCGCGCTCCTTGCTCAGCGCCCGGATATTTTCGAGCGCGTGGCGGTTGATGACGTCGCGCTGCACCGCGCCCGGCGTGGCAGGCAGGCGCGCGGCCGGCGCACGCGGCTCGATCTGGCGCAGCACGGCATCGTGCGGACCGGCTTCACGCGGCGCCGCGCCGGTGCGCACTGTTTGCGCCGGCGGCGCGGGAGGGGACGCAGGGACCGGTGCGGGCACCGGAGCAGGCATCTGAGCAGCGCCGGCGTGGTGTACGTTGGCGGCCAGCGGCAGCGTGATCCAGCGTCCGAGCACGGCGGCCAGCTCCTGCTGGCTGAATGGCTTGCTCAGGTAATCGTCCATCCCGGCGGCGAGGCACGCCTCCTGGTCGCCCTGCAGCGCGTTGGCGGTGATCGCAATAATGGGCAGCGTGCGCGCGCGGCCGCATTCGCGCTCGTGGCGGCGGATTTCGGCGGTGGCGGCAAAGCCGTCCATCACCGGCATCTGGCAATCCATCAGCACCACGTCGTAGCCGTCGGTGCGGGCCGCGGCCAGCGCTTCGGCGCCGTTGCGCGCGCAGTACACGCCCAGGCCGAGCGAGTCGAGCATGGCGGTCGCCACTTCGACATTGACCGGGTTGTCCTCGGCCAGCAGCACGCGCTGGCGGCGCAGCTTGCGGCCCGCTGGCGCGGCCGGGGCGTGCGCCACCGGCACCGGCGCCAGGGAGGCTACCTGCTTGCCGCGTGGACGCGTCATGATGCATTCGAACAGGTCGGCCGCGCGCGCCGGTTTGATCAGCTGGTATGCCACGCCCGCTTCGCGCCGCTGCACCGGGTCGGCCGCCAGCCGGTTGTCGCTGATGAGCATGATGCGGGTGGCGCTGGTGGCGGGGTCGCCCTTGATGCCGGCCGCCAGCGACAGCCCGCTGGTGCGCTCCAGGTTCATGTCGATGATCGCCACTTCGTACGGGCGCCCGCTGTGGGCCGCGGCCAGCAGGCGGTCGACCGCGTCGCGCGCCGACACCGCGCTGTCGCTGGCGACCTGCCACTCGGCCAGCTGCTGTTCCAGGCTGGCGCGGCTCTCCGCCTCTTCGTCGACGATCAGCACGCGCATGCCTTCGGTCATGCGCAGGCTGGCGTCGAGCATGTTGGGGTCGACCCGGCGCTTGTCGAAGCTGACCGTGAACCAGAAAATCGAGCCCTGGGTGGGAGCGTTGTCGACGCCGATTTTACCGCCCATCAGTTCGACCAGCTGGCGCGAAATGGCCAGGCCGAGGCCGGTGCCGCCGTATTTGCGCGTGGTCGAACTGTCGGCCTGGGAAAAGGCGTCGAAGATCCGGCTGCGCGCCTCGCGCGAGACGCCGATGCCGGTGTCGTGCACCTCGAAGCGCAGGCCGACGCTGGCGCCGTCTTCGGTTTCGACAGCGACCTTGGCCAGGATCTGGCCGCGGTCGGTGAACTTGAGCGCGTTGCCGATCAGGTTAGCCATGATCTGGCGCAGGCGGTTGGGGTCGCCGCAGATGGCGATCGGGATATCGTTGGCGATCGCAAAGTCGAGCGCGATGCCCTTGGCCTGCGCTTGCGGGGTGTAGATGGTGTTGATATCGTCGAGCAAGTCCCACAGGTTGAAGTTGATGTATTCGATCGACAGCTTGCCGGCCTCGATCTTGGAAAAATCGAGGATGTCGTTGATGATCACCAGCAGGTGTTCGCCGGAGCGCTTGACCAGCCTGGTGTAGTTGCGCTGGGTATCGTTGAGCGCGGTGCTCAGCAGCATTTCGGTCATGCCGAGCACGCCATTCATGGGGGTGCGGATTTCGTGGCTCATGGTGGCCAGGAAGGCGCTCTTGGCGCGGCTGGCCGCTTCGGCCGCGTTCTTGGCCTTTTCCAGCTGCTCGGTGCGCACGCTGACCTGGCGTTCGAGTTCGTCGCGGTGGTGGGTGAGGGCGGCGCCGCGCCCTTCGATCTGGGCCAGCATGGCGTTGAAGCTGTCGATCAGCGAACCCATTTCGTCGGTGCGCTCGTGGGGGATGCGCAGGTTGTAGTTCTGGCTGGCCGAGACCTTTTGCGCCGCGTTGATCAGCTTGGCCACCGGGTCGGCGATGCTGGCCTTGAAGCGGCTGGCCAGCATCAGCGACATCAGCAGCGAGCCGCCCATGGCGGCGGCGATCACGCCCAGGCTCTTGAGGATGTCGAGCCACATCAGGGTCAGGTCGGCCTCGATCATGACGATGCCGACCTGATAATTGCCGTTGATGATAGGGCGGTACAGGCGCATGCGGCTGGACCAGAAGCGGCTGCCCTGGCGGCTGGCCTCGGCCAGCACGTCTTCGTCCAGGTTCATTTCCGGCGCGCTCGGTTCCGGTTCGGCGTGACCGCTGCGCACGTAGCGGGCAAAGAGTTTGCCTTTGCGGTCGAACAACACCGCGTTGGATATTTCGACCTTGGCCTTGAGCGCGGACAAGGTGGCGGTGGCTTGATCGCGGTCGTTGAACATCAGCGCGTCGACGCTGTTGGTGCCGATCACGCCGGCAAACGAGGATAGCTGCATGCCTTCGTCCTTGCGGTGGTTGAGGACCGAGGTGACGGCAAAGGCGATGAAGACAAAGAACAGCGCGGTGCCGGTCGACAGGAACGAAATGATCGTCAGTTTTTTGTTCAGGCTTGAGCGTTCAAAGTTCAGCATGGGACGACCCGGCAAAAGGTGGTGTGGCCCGGGAAATATGTCCCGCAGGAAAAATATACGGGGATTGATCTGGCACGACTTTGATAAGGCACAAAGGTGCCGGGACGGTGTCTGAAAATGCGACAGGTGGGAGTTGCTTGGATAATATTGCGAGCGCGTGTCTTCGGGGCCGTGCGCGCCCCCGCCAAATGACGGCGTGCGCACGGTGCGGATGTAAAAAAGGGACGCCGCAGCGTCCCTTTGTGTTTCAGCAGCAGCCGCCGCGCTTTCCCGCGCCGCCGTAGCGCGCTTCCTGGCGCTCGCGGAAGAACTCCTCATAGCTCATCATCGGGTCGTCCGGATGGGTCGCCTCCCTGTGCGCCACGTAGGTGTCGTACTCGGGCAGGCCGACCATCAGGCGCATGCTTTGCCCGAGGTAGCGGCCGGCCTGGGCCAGGCCGCGTCCGGCATCGGCCAGATCGCTGAACATGCTCATGCGGGCTTGACCGCATTGACGACGAACGGCGTTTCCTGCGAGCTTGGCGCGGCATCGGCGCGGGCCTTGAGCACCGTGCGCGCGCCGAAAAACAGTACCGACAGCACCACGAACATGAAGAAGCCCGCCAGCGACGCATCGAGGTAATCGTTGAACACGATCTGATGCATCTGCGCCATCGACTTGGCCGGCGCCAGCACGGTGCCCTGGTCGATGGCTGCCTGGAACTTTTGCGCGTGGGCCACGAAACCGATGCGCACATTGTCGTGGAAAATCTTTTGCCAGCCGGCGGTCAGGGTGCAGGCCAGCAGCCAGGCGGTCGGCACCATGGTCACCCACGCATATTTGGCGCGCTTCATCTTGAACAGCACGCAGGTGGCGAGGATCAGGGCGATGCCGGCCAGCATCTGGTTGGCGATGCCGAACAGCGGCCACAAGGTATTGATGCCGCCCAGCGGATCGACCACGCCCTGGTACAGGAAGTAGCCCCAGGCCGCCACGCACAGCGAGGTGGCGATCAGGTTGGCCGGAATCGATTCGGTGCGCTTCATCGACGGTGCGAAGGTGCCCAGCAAATCCTGCAGCATGAAGCGTCCGGCGCGGGTGCCGGCGTCCACCGCCGTGAGGATGAACAGGGCCTCGAACAGGATCGCGAAGTGGTACCAGAAAGCCATCATGGTCTTGCCGCCGATGACGTTCGACAAAATGTTGGCCATGCCCACCGCCAGGGTCGGGGCGCCGCCGGCGCGCGAAATGATGGTGCTTTCGCCGACATCTTTGGCGGTCTCGGTCAGCATCTCGGGGGTGATGTAGAAGCCCATCTGCGTCACGGCCGCCGCCGCCGATTCGGCCGTCGTGCCGAGGATCGCGGCCGGGCTGTTCATGGCAAAGTAAATGCCCGGCTCGATGGTCGAGGCGGCCACCAGCGCCATGATGGCGACGAACGATTCCATCAGCATCGCGCCGTAGCCGATGAAGCGCGCGTGCTGTTCGTTTTCAATCATCTTCGGGGTGGTGCCGGACGAAATGAGCGCATGGAAACCCGATACCGCGCCGCAGGCAATCGTAATGAACAGGAAGGGGAACAGGCTGCCCGACCACACCGGTCCGCTGCCGTCGATGAACTTGGTCACGGCCGGCATTTTCAGGTCCGGCGCGACGATCAGGATGCCGATCGCCAGGCCCACGATGGTGCCGATCTTCAAAAAGGTCGACAGGTAGTCGCGCGGCGCCAGCAGCAGCCACACGGGAATCACGGACGCCACGAAGCCGTAGCCGATCAGCATCCAGGTCAGTTCGGTGCCGGTGTAGGTGAACATGGGGCCGAGCACGGCGTGCTCCTGCACGTACTGGCCGCCGATAATGGCCAGCATCAGCAGCACGAAGCCGATCAGCGACACTTCGCCGATGCGTCCCACGCGCACGTAACGCGAGTACACTCCCATTAACAGGGCGATCGGAATGGTGGCCATGACGGTGAAGCTGCCCCACGGCGAGCCGGTCAGGGCCTTGACCACGATCAGCGCCAGCACGGCGAGAATGATGACCATGATCATGAAGGTGCCGAGCAGGGCGATGACGCCGGGAATGTCGCCCAGTTCCGATTTGATCAGGTCGCCGAGCGAGCGGCCGTCGCGCCGGGTGGAGATGAACAGGATGATGAAGTCCTGCACCGCGCCGGCCAGCACCACGCCGGCCAGGATCCACATCATGCCGGGCAGGTAGCCCATCTGCGCGGCCAGCACCGGGCCGACCAGGGGGCCGGCGCCGGCGATGGCGGCGAAATGGTGGCCGAACAGCACGTATTTATTGGTGGGAACGTAGTCGAGGCCATCGTTGAACTTGTAGGCCGGGGTCTGGCGCCTGGGATCGAGCCCGAGCACGCGGTCGGCGATGAACTGGCTATAGAAGCGGTACGCGATCAGGTACACGCAGACCGCCGCGGCGACGATCCAGATCGCATTGATGGCTTCGCCGCGCTTGAGCGCGATATAGCCGAGCGCGCAAGCGCCGAAAACCGACAGCGCAGCCCAGCCGAGCTGGCTTGACAGACGTTTCATGGTGACTCCTCCAAGGTGTTTTTTTATGGTCCGTGCTGTTTTGACCGGTTAAGCCGGTTTCGATCCTGCACAGCGTGAATCAGTATCGAATGGGCTGTTCTCATCGGCAAGCGCAGCATTACGCAGAGCAATACGTATTACTACGTAACCACCCGCGGCGGAAGCGACGTAGAATGTGGCTCATTTCACAAAGCCGTCAACGGCAGGCCGGGCGCTGCATGAAGTTAAGGCAAAAGGTCATTTTTCTCGCGATCACGCCGCTGATTCTGGCGCTGTGCACGATCGCGCTGTTCGTGCGCCATCAGGCCATCACGCTGGCCCAGCAGCAGCGCGATACTATCCAGCAAGCATATTTGGCCAGCAAGGAAGCCGAGCTCAAGCACTACGTCGACCTGGCGGCGCGCTCGGTGGCCCATCTGGTCAATTCCGGCAAGCGCGACGACGCCACGCTCGACGAAGCCAAGCGCATTCTGTCGACCCTGAGCTACGGCGACGATGGCTATTTCTTTGTCTACGATTACCAGGGCAACAGCCTGATGCATCCACGCCAGCCCGAGCTGGTGGGGCGAAACCTGTGGGACATGCGCGACGTCAACGGCGAGCCGACCATCCAGCGCCTGATCGCCCGCGCCAGGGCCGGCGGCGGGCTGCAGCGCTACATCTGGGCCAAGCCGTCGATCAACAAGTCGGCGCCCAAACTCGGGTTTGTGATTCCGATGGAAAACTGGGGCTGGATGCTGGGCACCGGCATCTATCTCGACGACGTCGATGCCGCCCTGGCCAAGATCGACGCCCAGCAGTCGCGCAATATCCAGGGCACCTTGCTGTGGATCGCGGTGCTGGCGATCGTCAGCGCGCTGGTGGTGGCCAGTTCCGGGCTGGCCTTGAACATCAGCGAGCTGCGCGTGGCCGACGCCAAGCTCAAGGTGCTGGCCCAGCGCGTGGTCGAGTCGCAGGAGCAGGAGCGGGCGCGCCTGTCGCGCGACCTGCACGATGGCATCAGCCAGTGGCTGGTATCGATCAAGCTGCAGATCGAGGCCGGCGTGATCCGTCTCGGTGGCGACGCGGCCCAGCAGCAGAAGGCGCGCGCCAGCTTCGAGCACACCGCCAGCCAGCTCAACGATGTGCTGGGCGAGGTGCGGCGCATTTCGCACAATCTGCGTCCGGCCATTCTCGACGACCTCGGCCTGGCCGCCGCGCTCGACCACCTGGCGCACGAAGCGACCCAGAACAGCGCGTTGCCGGTGCGCTTCCTGGCGCGCGGCGCCAGCGAGGGCCTGGACGATGTGGCCAACACGGTGCTGTTCCGCATCGCCCAGGAAGCGCTGACCAATATCGAACGCCATGCCGGCGCGCGCCAGGTCGAGATCACGCTGGCGTGCGAGGGCGGTTGCGTCACCCTCACGATTGCCGACGATGGCGCCGGTTTTGACGCGGCCAGCGTGGCGATCCACCCCAAGCGCGGCATCGGCCTGCGCAACATGATGGAGCGCATGGACGCCATCGGCGGGCAACTCGCCATCACTTCGTCCGCCGCCGGCACCTCGGTGCAAGCGTCGGTTCCGCTTCCCCCCACCGCCATGCGCTCATGACCGACAAACTCATTCACATCCTGCTGGTCGACGACCACCCCCTGGTGCGCGACGGCTTGCGCGCGCGCCTGGAAGCGGTGCCGCATTTCAGTGTGGTGGCCGAAGCCGACGGCGCCGACGACGCGCTGCGCCAGGCCGGCGAGCACGCCATCGACCTGGTGCTGATGGACATCAACATGCGCGGCATCAGCGGCATCGACGCCACCGCCCAGTTCCGCCAGCGCTACCCGGCCATCGCCGTGCTGATCCTGTCGATGCACGACAAGATCGAATACGTCAGCCACGCCATGCAGGCCGGCGCGCGCGGCTATGTGCTCAAGGACGCGCCCGGCAAGGATATCGTGCTGGCCATCGAGACCGTGATGGCCGGCGGTATTTACTACAGCGCCGCGCTGGCGCGCCAGCTGGCTCGTCCGGCCGTGCAAGACAACCAGTTGACGGTGCGCGAACAGGAAGTGCTGCAGCAGCTGGCCGGTGGCCAGTCCAACAAGCAGATCGCGCGCGCGCTCGACCTGTCGGTACGCACGGTGGAAACGCACCGCCTCAATATCAAGCGCAAACTTGGCATCGAAGGCCAGGCCGAACTGATCAGATACGCCGTGCAGCACGCACGTTTTGAGGGAAGCTAGTATCCTTTTACATTGACGGAAAATAATGATGACGAACTGCTATTGCACCACCCACGAACGTGGGGCACGAAGTGGTTGCTTCGGATCATTATCTCAACTAAGATTGACCAACCCCCTAATTCAAAGATGCCGATGGCTGCCTTCGACACAACACCGTTCCCGTTGGTAGAAATGCAAGCGGCGGCCAATGCGCAAAACGAGTGGCTGGCGCTGACCGTGCGCATCGCGCCGGGCGTCGACCAGGCCGCCGCCCTGCACGCCGTGTTCGGCGAGCCCGACCTCCTCACCGCCATTGCGCCGCTCGACTGCATCCTGCACCTCGCATCGCCCGCTGTACTGACGCCGGCGCTGCTGGCGCTGATGCCGCCGCACCGTGTGATGTTCGCCATCGATGCCGGCGTGCTCGGCGACGAGGCGCTGGTCAGGCAGGTGCTGGCGCTGCACGACGAGGGCTACCGCGTGCTGCTCGACGGCCAGCCGGCCGAGGGCGTGAAGGTGCCGGCCACCTTGCGTGCGGTTGCGCTCGACTGCAGCGCGGGCTTGCCGGTGGTACGCGGCGGCAAATACCAGGTCCTGGCCCTGTTCGGCCCGCACCTGGCGCATGGCGTGCACAGCGCCGCGCACTTCGCCGACTGCACCGAGGCCGGCTTTGAATGGCTCAGCGGCGCCTGGCCGCTGCATCCCGCGCCCAGCGCCAAGCCGCACGACGGCACCTCGCGCAAGCGCTTGCTGGCTTTGCTGGGCCTGCTGGCGCGCGACGCCGAATCGCGCGAACTCGAACAATTGCTCAAGCAGGATCCGGCGCTGTCCTATCATCTGCTCAAGCTGGTCAACTCGGCCGCGTTCGCGCTCAGTACCCAGATCACCAGCTTCGGCCAGGCCATCAACCTGCTGGGGCGGCGCCAGTTGCAGCGCTGGCTGCAACTGCTGCTGTACGCGCGCCAGCAGCCCGACGGCATGGCCAATCCGCTGCTGCCGCTGGCCGCCTTGCGCGCAGCCCAGCTCGAATGCCTGTGCAAGCTGCAGGGCGGCGAGCGCGATGCCCAGGACATCGCTTTCATGACCGGCGTGTTTTCGCTGCTCGACGTGCTGTTCGGCATGTCGATGGAAGACATCGTCGGCGCGCTCGGCCTGGCGCCGGCCGCGGCCGAAGCGCTGCTGCTGCGCGAAGGGCGCCTCGGCGAACAACTGAGCATGGTGGAGCAGCGCCTGCCGGCACCCGCGCAGCTGGCCGCGCTCGGCATCGACAACAAACAATGGTGGCAAAGCCAGTTGCACGCCTTCCACTGGGCGATCCAGGTCGGCAGGAACCTGTAGGATGCATGTCAGCGCCGCGACCGATTTCCTGACCAGTAGTGCCGCCCTGTGTGCCGCCGTGCTCAAGCTGCGCGGCGAGCCGCTTGCGGCCGAGCTCGGTCGCATCGCGCGCGACTTGCTGGCCAGCCCGCACGGCAGCTTTGCCGCGCCGGGACAGGCGGCCGACGGCGCCGTTCCCCAGCTCGCCTGCGAGGTGGCCAGCGGCGCTCACTGTTTCGGCCGCCTCGTGGTCAGCGGGCGCGCCGCCTACGACGACACCGACCGCCGCCTGCTGGCCGGCCTGGCCGATCTGGCCGCCAGTGTGTTGCAGGTCAACGACTTCGCGCTACGCTCGACCCAGGCTTACCTCGACCTCGAAGCGGAGCTCTCGCACCAGGCGCAAATTCTCGACCAGATCCACGAGTCGGTGCTGACGATGGACCAGACCGGCTACATCACCAGCTGGAACAAGGGCGCCGAGCGCCTGTTCGGCTACAGCGCGCAGGAAGCGGTGGGGCGCAACATCCTGTTCCTGTACGCCGAGGAAGACACGGCCTTCCACGATGCCTTCGTGGAGCAGGGCGGGCGCATGATGGAAGTGCGGCGCCGTAAAAAATCGGGCGAGGTGTTCTGGGCCAGCCTGTCGCTCTCGCCCCTGCACGACCGCGAGCAGCGCCCGATCGGCCTGATCGCCTACCTGACCGACATCACCGAACGCAAGCACGCCGAAGAACGCCTGCACCACCTGGCTTACTACGACGCGCTGACCGGCCTGCCGAACCGCAGCCTGATGGCCAAGCTGGTCGACCAGGGCTTGACGTCGGCCCAGCGCAAGAACGCCACCGCCTGCATTTTGTTCATCGACCTGAACCGCTTCAAGATGTTCAACGACACCCTCGGGCGCGCCACCGGCGACGAGCTGCTCAAGCAGGTGGCGCAGCGCTTTCGCCAGGTGCTGCGCGAGCAGGATGTGGTGGCGCGCCTGTCGGGCGACGAATTCGCGGTCGGCCTGTTCGACATCCGCGAGCATTTCGAGGCGACCACGGTGGCGCACAAGCTGCAGGCGGCGCTGGTCGAGCCGTTCATCATCGAAGGCCACGACCTGCGCGTGGGCGCCAGCATCGGCATCAGCGTCTATCCGCAGGACGGGGTGGATGCCGAAGCCTTGCTGCGCGTGGCCGACATCGCCATGGCGCGCGCCAAGCTGGGCAGCCATGGGGACAGCGTGACCTTCTACAGCCACGACATGAACCAGGGCATGCAGGAACGCATGCGCCTCGAATCGGGCCTGCGCCAGGCGCTGGCCAATGGCGAGCTGCTGCTGCACTACCAGCCCAAGTTCGAAATCAGCACGCGCGCGATGGTCGGCGCCGAGGCGCTGGTGCGCTGGATGCATCCGCAGCGCGGCCTGGTGCCACCGGCCGAGTTCATTCCGCTGGCCGAAGCGACCGGCCTCATCGTCCAGCTGGGTGAATGGGTGCTGGAAGCGGCCTGCGCCCAGGCGGCGCGCTGGCAGGCGGCCGGCCTGCCGCCGTTCCGCCTCGCCGTGAACGTGTCGGCGCGCGAATTCTCGCCGGCCTTGCCGGGCCGGGTGAGCGAGACCTTGGCGCGCTACCAGCTCGATCCCTCGTGGCTGGAGCTGGAAATTACCGAGAGCACGCTGATGCACGACATCGAGCGCGTGATCGCCATCATGGACCGCATCACCGCGCTCGGCGTAAGCCTGTCGCTGGACGACTTCGGCACCGGGTATTCGAGTCTGTCGTACCTGAAGCGCTTCCCGATCGACACCCTGAAGATCGACCGCTCGTTTACCACCGGCCTGCCGTTCGACAGCAACGATTGCGCCATCGCCAGCACCATCATCAGCATCGGGCGCCAGTTGCGCCACAAGGTCATCGCGGAAGGCGTGGAAACTTTGCAGCAGCTGGAATTCCTGCGCGACGCCGGCTGCGACGAAGTGCAGGGCTACCTGTTCTCGCGCCCGCTGCCGGCAGCCGATTTTGAAGAACAGCTGCGCGCCGGCTGGGTCGATCCCAGCTGATCTTTTAAAGACACCTGTAATTCACGCTAGTTTTTTAACCACATGTAAGTTTTCTTGTGGACATGGTTATGCTGCGCGGGCATGATGGCAACATGAAAATATTGACAGAAATATCTGCCTTGTTTTTCAGCCTTCCATCACCCCAAGGATCACCATGAAGAATTTCCCTTCCTCAACGCTTATTCCAATGCATCGCTCCGCCGCCGGCATGCGCCAGGACGCCGATGTAAGCACCGCCCTTGCCGGTATCGGCACAGCGGCCGGTCTGGACGCCGAACTGACGCTGACCGGCACCGAGGGCGATGATACGCTGACCGGCGGCGTGCTGGACGACCGCATCGACGGCTTGGGAGGCGCCGACCTGCTGTCAGGCCTGGAGGGGCATGATTACCTGGACGGCGGCGACGGCAACGATACCCTGTCGGGTGGTGGCGGCAACGATGTGCTCATCGGCGGCGAAGGTGACGATCTGCTCGACGGTGGCGATGGCAACGACAGGCTTTCCTACAGCTCCGGCAACGATACGCTCGACGGCGGTGCCGGCGACGATGAACTCACTGTCGGCTCCTGGTATTCCCTGACGGATGACATGGTCAGCGTGTCCGGTGGTGCCGGTGACGATACGATCGATTTCAAACCGGGCAAGTCGACGATCAGTGTAGAGGCGTGGGGTGGCAGCGGCAGCGATATTTTTTCCTTCTCTTATGGCGGACACGCCGAAAACGTTGTGATCAACGATTTTCAGGCCGGCATTGGCGGCGACCGGCTCAAGTTCGACGACGCCCTGTCATCATCGACCAACCCGTTTGGCGCCAGCGGCTACCTGCGGCTGGTCCAGAGCGGAAGCGATACCTTGCTGCAAGTGGATGACGATGGTGCTAACGGCACATTTTTCAGTTTCCATACCCTGGCAACCCTGCGCGGCATCGTCGCAACCACTCTCGATGCAGCCAATTTTGTAGCCGGCATTCATCCCGACGGGACGGAGGGCGGGCGTTTTGTCATGGGCACCGCAGGCAATGATCGCCTCTACGGCGGCGGGCACGGCGATACGGTCATGGGAGGCGGCGGGAGCGACACCATCGAGGGTAAAGAGGGCAACGACGTGCTCCATGGCGAGTCAGGCAACGATTACATCGACGGCGGCGAAGGCAGCGACCAGCTGTACGGCGGCGAGGGCCGGGACTATTTGCTCGGTGGAACGGGGGACGATCGCATCGAGGGCGGGAGCGGCGATGACGATCTTTCTGGCGCGGAGGGCAACGACACCATCAATGGCGGCAGCGGGAACGACACCATCGAGGACTTCGCCGGCGATGACCAGCTGAGCGGCGGCGATGGTAACGACGTCATCCGTGGCTATTTTGGGGCCGACACGCTCATGGGCGGCAATGGCAACGACTTTCTGTTCATGATACTGGGCGACTGCGTGCTCGACGGCGGCGCCGGCGACGACACCCTCGATGGCGGACTCAGTAACGGCCTCCTCAATGGTGGCAGCGGCAATGACCTCCTGAAAATTGCTGTTGTTGGCAATAGCGGCCTGTTCGGCGGTAGCGGAAATGACGTGCTCGACATGCAGCTTGCAGACGGCCGTGTGGTGGCGTCGGGCGGGGCGGGCGACGACACCTTCAATCTCAGGGATCCTGGCCGAAACACCAGTGTGACCGCCACCGGCGGCGACGGTGTCGATACCTACGCAGTGAGCGGTCGTGGCCAGGGCGGCAACATCACGGTCAAGGACTTCCACGCAGGCGCCGGTGGCGACCGCATCGATGTCACCTCGATGCCCAACTCAGGCGGACCTGGCAACCCGCTCGCCACGGGCGTGCTGCGTTACCTGCAAAGCGGCACCTCGACCCTGGTGCAGTTCGACTTCGATGGCAATGCCGGCCCCGACACCGCCTACACCCTGATGACCCTGCAGAACGTGGTCGCCGCCAACCTGACGGCGGACAATCTCATCTACGCCACGGCACCGGCCCTCGCTGCCATGGCGCCAGTGGAACTGGTGGGCGTGGCGGATGCCTCTGCCGCCGCGTTCATCATCGGTTGACCGCGGCACGCCGGGAACGATTGCCGCGCACCGTGTCCGGAACAAGGGCGTGGCAAGCCGCATCCCGGCACCGGCCTGACCCCGGCCAGCGCCGCCAACAATGACATCCTGCGCGCTGGATGATTGGGTATTGTTGCATTTTGTTTAATCTTAACTTCTGTACATTCCTGTCCGGTGCGGGCATGATCGCGTTGATAATATTGCTCTCAATCGACCATCATTCCCGGGACCCATAATGACCACCTCCAACGCTGTCACCGAGCACCACGCCGACCTTACGGGCAACGATGCCCTCCAGGCCAGCCCCGGCACCCTGGCCGGCGTCGGCCGCGATCTGCAGGGTTGGAGCGGCGATGACATTCTGTATGGCTCGGAGTTCAACGACACGATTTCGGGCAATGGCGGCTCGGACCGGATGTGGGGCTATGCCGGCGACGACTACATCATCAGCAACGAGCCGGACGACGACACGCCCGCCGGGTGGGACACCCTGTTCGGCTTCGACGGCAACGACACCCTGATCAGCGGCCGGGGCAGCGACGTCCTGAACGGCCACCTCGGCAACGACTTGCTTGACGGCGGCGCCGGCAACGACGATCTCAAGGGCGAACTGGGCAACGACACCCTGCAGGGCGGCGCCGGCCACGACACGCTCAACGATTACGAAGGCAAGGATGTGCTGATGGGCGGAGCCGGCGCCGACTTCCTGTACTCCGAACGCGGCGGCAGCGGCATGCTCGACGGCGGCATGGATAACGACGTGTTGCTGGGCGACGGCCAGGACACCTATTTTGGCGGCGCCGGCGCCGACCGCATCACGATCCGCACCCGTGCCGCCGAAGCGGCCGCCACCACCCTGGCCGACGGCGGCGCTGGCAACGACCTGTTCAGCGTGACCTTCCTCAACCAGGGCACGGCACGCGTGAGCGGCGGCGGCGGGAGCGACGTCTACCTGCTGGAGCGCGCGAGCGGCGCCGCCGGCTACACGGTCACCGATTTCGCCGGCGGCCCGGACGGCGACCGGATCGATGTCAGCGGTCTGCTGGCCGGCATCGACCTGTCCCTGGGCGACCCGTTTTCAAGCCAGCGCGGCTATCTTAAGCTGGAGCAGGACGGCGCCGACACCTTGCTGCAATTCGACGCCGACGGCGCCAAGGGCACGGCGTCCGCCTTCAAGACCGTGCTGCGGCTCGAAGGCGTGGCCGCCGCGTCGGTGGCGGCGAACATCTCGACCAGCCAGATCCTCCCGGCCGGCATCGACGACGGCGAAACCCGCATCGGCGACGGCCGCAACGACTACTTCGAGGGTTCCGGCCTGAACGACCGCTACGAAGGCAGGGGCGGCACCGACGTCATGTACGCGGGCGCCGGCAACGACACCCTGCTTGGCGGCGACGGCGCCGATTCGCTGTACGCCGGCGACGGCGACGACCTGGCCGAGGGCGGCGAGGGCGACGACGCGATGGAGGGCGGCACCGGCTCGGATACCGTGCTCGGCGGCGCAGGCAACGACAGCCTGCTGGTGGACTACGCCGGCAACAGCGTGCTCGACGGCGGCGATGGCAACGACAACCTGAAGGTGGGCGGCTACCTGGTTACCGAGTTCGGCACAGTGCAAGCATTCGGCGGCGCCGGCGACGACAGCATCGTGATCACCGACGCGCCATCGGCGGTCACCGTGAACGCAAGCGGCGGCAGCGGACGCGACACATTCAAACTGTCCCTGTACGAGAAGCCGGCATCCATGCTGAAGGTGACGCTGACCGATTTCTCGGTGGGCGCGGACAGCGACCTGCTCGACCTGGCGTATCTGTCGGGCCTGCCGTGGAATTACACCGGCAATCCGTTTGGCGTCGATGGCTACCTGCGCCTGGAACAGCGCGGCGCCGATACCATACTGCGCTTCGATGGCGATGGCGCGGCAGGCAGCACGTACGCCATGTTCGATGTGCTGACCCTGCGCAACGTCGTCGCCGCCAGCCTGACCAGCGCCCATTTCAAGCAAGGCTACGATCCCGCAGCCGGCTTCTTTAGCCGGGTGCTGACCGGCACGGCCGGCGCCGATAGCATTCAAGGCGACGAACGCGCCGAATACCTCATCGGCCTGGGCGGCAGCGACACCCTGCTCGGCGGCGCCGGCAACGACCTGGCCGAAGGCGGCGACGATGGCGACCTGCTCAATGGCGGCAGCGGCAACGACAGCATCTTCGGCGGCACGGGCGACGACACGCTGGCCGGCGAAGAGGGCAACGACAGCATGGTCGGCGGGCACGGCAACGATGTCTTGAGCGGCGGCGCGGGCGACGACGTCGTCAGCGGCGACGAGGGCGACGACATCCTCACCGATGTCGAAGGCAACAACGTGCTGACCGGCGGCGCAGGCGACGACGTGATCGTCACTACCGGCAACGGCAGCGACAAGGTCGACGGCGGCGATGGCAACGACACCATCACCGGCGGCGCCGGCGATACGCTCGACGGCCGCTTTGGCGAGAACCATCTGTTCGCCGATTTTGCGGGCGGCGCCACAGGCACGGTGCGCATGCTGGGCGGCGGGAGCGACGACGTGCTCACCTTCGGCACCTCGCTGGCATCCCAGGACGTCATCGCCAGCGGCGGCGCGTACAGCAGAGACACCTTCATGTTCGCGCCCGGCGCCCACGCCGGGCAGGTCACCATCACCGACCTGGAGCTCGGCTACCGCGACGACGTGATCGACCTGGACGCCCTGATTCCGCAGGTCGCGGCCAACTACGTCAGCAATCCGTTCGGCGCGCTCGGCTACCTGCGCGTGCTAGCCAACGGCAACAGCACACAGCTCCAGTTCGACGAAGACGGCGCCGCCGGCAGCGCGGCGAGCTTTCGCACCATCCTCACCATCGATGGCGTCACGCCCGCCCAGCTGGACGCCAGGAACATCGGCGGCGGCATGAATCCGAACGGTTCCGAGGATGGCATCCATCGGACCGCGCGCAACTACGACGACATTCTCGACGGCGGGCGCAGCAACGATGTGCTCTACGGTGGCGACTATGCCGATGTGGGACGGGGTTTCCAGGGTGACGATGTCATCACGGGCTCCATCGCCAACGACACCTTGTACGGCGGCGCTGGCAACGACCTGCTCGACGGCGAGGAAGATAACGATACCGTGCTGGGCGAGGACGGCACCGACAGCCTGAAGGGCGGCGCCGGCGACGACAAGCTCGACGGCGGCGCGGGCAACGACGTGCTCGATGGCGGCAGTGGCCGCGATCTGCTGCAGGGCGGGCAGGGCGACGATGTGCTCGACGGCGGCATCGGCAACGATACGCTGGACGGCGGCGACGGCATTGATATCGTCAAGGCTGGCGATGGCGACGACCAGCTCGACGGCGGAGCCGGTAACGACGAGCTGAGCGGCGGCGAGGGCAAGGACATCCTGCGCGGCGGCGCCGGCGACGACGCTTTGAATGGCGGCAACGGCGACGATGCGCTGTTCGCCGACCAGGGCGACGACGTGCTCGACGGCGGCGCCGGCAACGATACCCTGGACGGCGGCAGCGGCAGCGTGCAACTGAACGGCGGCAACGGCAACGATGTGCTCAAGGTGATCGGCAGCGGCAACAGCGGCCTGTTCGGCGGGCGCGGTGCCGACGTGATCGAGATCGCCGCAACGCAGCAGGCGCTGGGCGGGCGCGTGGTGGCGTCGGGCGGCGAAGACGCCGACACCATCGTCTTCACGCGCGGCGCGCTGGATAACACGGCCGTCAACGCCAGCGGCGGCGCCGGCATCGACACCTATGTGCTGCGCGGGGAAGGACGCCTGGGCAGCCTGACGGTGAAGGATTTTGCGGCCGGCGCCGGGGGCGATCGCATCGACCTCGCCGGCCTGGCAGCGCCTGCCGGGGTGCTGGAGTTCGTGCAGAGCGGCAGCGCGACCCTGGTGCGCTTCGACCTTGATGGCGCCGCCGGCCCGCTGGCCGCGGCCACGCTGATGACCTTGCAAAACGTGCTCGCTACCAGCATGACGAGCGACAACGTGGTCGACGTCGGCGGCGCGCCGGTGGAGCTGGTGGGACTGGTCGGCATTGCGCCGGCCGGGTTCCTGCCGGGCTGATCGAGCCAAAAAGCAAGAACGGTTGCCACGACCTTGTCCGACGCAAGGGCGTGGCAATCCGCATCCCGGCACCGCCCACAATGCCTTTCTGCGCGGCGGCGCGCCGGATGAACAGATTGTTACATTTTCTTTAATCTTATATTCTTTACATCCCCAAGCGGTACGGTCATGATGACGTCGACAATATTGCCATCCATCGAACATCATTCCCGGGACCCACATGAACATTTCCAACGCCTTCACTGAGCGCCACGCCGACCTTGCCAGCAGCGATGCCCTCCAGACCGGCCCCAACACCACCCTGGCCGGTGTCGGCCTCAATCTGCAGGGTGGAAGCGGCGCGGACGCGCTGTATGGCTCGGAGTTCGACGACACTATTTCGGGCAACGGCGGCGACGACACGATCCGGTCGGGTGCGGGGAACGACACCGTGCTCGGCGGCGATGGTGCCGATGTGCTCTACACCGGAGACGGCGACGACCGGATCGAGGGTGGCGAGGGCGACGACGAGATGGCGGGCGGCGCCGGCTCGAATACCCTGCTCGGCGGCGACGGCGCCGATTTGCTCTACACCGGCGACGGCGACGACCGGATCGAGGGTGGCGAGGGCGACGACCGCATGGACGGCGGCTCCGGCTCGAATACCATGCTCGGCGGCGCGGGCAACGACACGTTGGCGGTGAACTACGGCGGCGACAGCCTGCTCGACGGCGGCGATGGCAACGATAGCTTGTGGGTGGGCGATGATGGGTCCATCAAGTTCGGCACAGTGCAGCTGTTCGGCGGCGCCGGCGACGACAGCATCGTGATCACCGACGCGGCATCGGCGGTCACCGTGAACGCAAGCGGCGGCAGCGGACACGACACCTTCAGACTGTCCCTGTACGAGAAGCCGGCGTCCGTGCTGAAGATGACGCTGACCGATTTTTCGGTGGGCGCGGACAGCGACCTGCTCGACCTTTATCTGCCGGGCATCCCGTGGAATTACACCGGCAATCCGTTCGGCGCCGATGGCTACCTGCGCCTGGAACAGCGCGGCGCCGATACCATACTGCGCTTCGATGGCGACGGCGCGGCAGGCAGCACGTACGCCATGTTCGATGTGCTGACCCTGCGCAACGTCGTCGCCGCCAGCCTGACCAGCGCCCATTTCAAGCAGGGCTACGATCCCGCGGCCGGCTTCTTTGGCCGGGTGCTGACCGGCACGGCCGGCGCCGATAGCATCAAAGGTGACGCGCGCGCCGAACACCTCATCGGCCTGGGCGGCAACGACACCCTGCTCGGCGCCGCCGGCAACGACCTGGTCGAAGGCGGCGACGATGGCGACCTGCTGCAAGGCGGCGCCGGCAACGACAGCATGTTCGGCGGCACAGGCGACGATACGCTGGCCGGCGAAGAGGGCAATGACAGCATGGTGGGCGGCGGCGGCAAGGATGTTATGACCGGCGGCGCGGGCGACGACTACCTCAACGGCGACAAGGGCGACGACATCCTCACCGATGCCGAAGGCAACAACGTGCTGACGGGCGGCGAAGGCGACGACGTCATCGTCAGCACCGGCAGCGGCAGCGACAAGGTCGACGGCGGCGATGGCAGCGACACCATCACCGGCGGCGCCGGCGATACGCTCGACGGCGGCTTTGGCGAGAACCATCTGTTCGCCGATTTTGCGGGCGGCGCCAAAGGCACGGTACGCATGTTGAGCGGCTGGGGCGACGACGTGCTCACGTTCGGCCCCTCGCTGGCATTCCAGAACGTGGTGGCGAGCGGCGGCCATGGCGCCGACACCTTCCTGTTCGCGTCCGGTGCCCACGCCGGTCAGGTGACCGTCACCGACTTCGACGTCAACGATGTGTTCGACCTGGACGCCCTGATTCCGCAGGTCGCGGCCAATTACACCAGCAACCCGTTCGGCGCGCTGGGCTACCTGCGCGTGCAGCAGCACGGCAACAGCACCGAGCTTCAGTTCGATGAAGACGGCGCCGCCGGCAGCGCGGCGGGCTTTCGCACCATCCTCACCATCGATGCCGTGCTGCCCTCGCAGCTCACTGCCAGCCACATTGTCGGCGGAATGAATCCGAACGGCTCGGAGGACGGCATCCACCTGTCCGGCTGGGATTACGAGGATATTCTCAACGGCGGGCGCAGCAACGATGTGCTTGATGGCGGGCAGGGCGCTGACGTGCTGTACGGTTTCCGGGGTAACGACGTGCTGCGCGGCGGCTTCGACAATGACACCCTGCATGGTGGCGAGGGCGATGACCAGCTGGGTGGCGACGACGGCGACGATGTCCTGCGCGGCGGCGCCGGCGACGACGCTTTGAATGGCGGCGACGGCAACGATGCCCTGCATGCGGACACGGGCGACGACGTGCTCGACGGCGGTGCCGGCAACGACACCCTCGACGGCGGCAGCGGCAGCGTGCAGCTCAACGGCGGCAACGGCAACGATGTGCTCAAGGTCACCGGCAGCGGCAACAGCGGCCTGTTCGGCGGGCGCGGTGCCGACGTGATCGAGATCGCCGCAACGCAGCAGGCGCTGGCGGGACGCGTGCTGGCCTCGGGCGGCGAGGGTGCCGACACCATCGTCTTTACGCGCGGCGCGCTGGATAACACGGCGCTCACGGCCAGCGGCGGCGCCGGCATCGACACCTACATGCTGCGCGGGGAAGGACGCCTGGGCAGCCTGACGGTGAAGGATTTCACGGCCGGCGCGGGTGGTGACCGCATCGACCTGAGCGGCCTGGCAGCGCCTGCCGGGGTGCTGGCGTTCGTGCAGAGCGGCAGCGCGACCCTGGTGCGCTTCGACCTTGATGGCGCCGCCGGCCCGCTGGCTGCGGCCACGCTGATGACCTTGCAAAACGTGCCCGCTACCAGCATAACGAGCGACAACGTGGTCGACGTCGGCGGCGCGCCGGTGGAACTGGTGGGACTGGTGGGACTGGTCGGCATTGCGCCGGCCGCGTTCCTGCCGGGCTGATCGAGCCACCAGGCAAGAACGGTTGCCACGCACCTTGTCGTGCACAAGGGCGTGGCATCCGCATCCCGGCACCGCCAAGAGAGACATTCCGCGCGGCGGCGCGCCGGGATAAACAAATTGTTACATTTTCCTTAATTTTATATTCTTTACATGCCTAAAGGGTACGGGCATGATTGACGTTGGATATTGCCATCAACCGACCATCATTCACGGGACCCACATGACCACTTCCGATGCCGTCGCCCGGCACCACGCCGACCTTACCAGCAACGAAGCCATTCACACCAGCGCCAGCACCAGCACCACCTTGGCCGGCGTCGGCCGCAATATGCAGGGTTGGAGCGGCGATGATTCGCTGTATGGCTCGGAGCTCAACGACACTATTTCGGGCAATGGCGGCTCGGACCGGATGTGGGGCTATGCCGGCGACGACTACATTGTCAGCAACGACCCGGACGACGACACGCGCGCCGGCTACGACGACCTGTTCGGCTTCGACGGCAACGACACGCTCCTCGGCGGGCGGGGCACCGACAACCTGAACGGCCAATTCGGCAACGACTCGCTTGACGGCGGCGCCGGCAACGACCTGCTCAGGGGCGAACTGGGCAACGACACGCTGCAGGGCGGCGCGGGCCACGACACGCTCAACGATTACGAAGGACACGACTTGCTGTCGGGCGGCGCCGGGGTCGACTTGCTGTACTCCGAGCGGGGCGGCAACAGCGTGCTCGATGGCGGTGACGACAACGACCTGTTGCTGGGCGACGGCCAAGACACCTATCTGGGCGGCGCCGGCGTCGACCGCATCACGATCCGCACCCGTGCCAATGAAGTGGCGGCCACCACCCTGGCCGACGGCGGCGCCGGCGACGACCTGTTCAGCGTGGCGTTCCTGAACCAGGGCACGGCGCGCGTGACCGGCGGCGGCGGGCGCGACGTGTACCTGCTGGAGCGCGAGAGCGGCCCCGCCGGCTACGTGGTCACCGATTTCGCCGGCGGCCCCGAGGGCGACCGGATCGACGTCAGCAAGCTCCTGGCCGGCATCGACCTGTCCCTGGGCGACCCGTTTTCAAACGAGCGCGGCTATCTGAAACTGGTGCAGGAAGGCGCCGACACCTTGCTGCAATTCGACGCCGACGGCGCCAAGGGCACCGCGTCCGCATTCAAGACCGTGCTGCGGCTCGAAGGCGTGAGCGCGGCGTCGGTGGCGCCGAACATCTCGACCAGCCTGGTCATCCCGGCCGGTATCGACGATGGCGAGACTCTCATCGGGGGCGGGCGCAACGATGACATCTTCGGCTCTCACCTGAACGACCGCTACGAAGGCAACGGCGGCGCCGATACCATCCAGTCGGGTGCGGGGAACGACACCCTGCTCGGCGGCGACGGTGCCGATTCGCTGTACGCCGGAGACGGCGACGACCGGGTCGAGGGTGGCGAGGGCAGCGACCACCTGAGCGGCGGCACAGGCTCGAATACCGTGCTCGGCGGCGCAGGCGACGACACGCTGTCGACCGACTACGCCGGCGACAGCGTGCTCGACGGCGGCGAAGGCAACGACAACCTGAGGGCGGACGGTTACGGGTCCGTCAAGTTCGGCACAGTGCAGATGTCCGGCGGCGCCGGCAACGACCGCATCGAGATCGCCGATGCGCCACCGGCGGTGACAGTGAGCGCGAGCGGCGGCAGCGGACGCGACACCTTTAAACTGTGGCTGTACGGCAGGCCGGAAAGCACCCCGACCGTGACGCTGACCGATTTTTCGGTGGGCGCCGACAGCGACCTGCTCGACCTGTATCTGTCGGGCCCCTGGTGGAATTACACCGGCAACCCGTTCGGCGCCGACGGCTATCTGCGCCTGGAACAGCGCGGCGCCGACACGGTACTGCGCTACGACAACGACGGCGCGGCCGGCAGCGAATCCACCATGATCGACGTGCTGACCTTGCGCAACGTCACCCCGACCAGCCTGACCAGCGCCCATTTCAAGCAGGGCTACGATCCCGCGGCCGGCTTCTTCGGGCGGGTGCTCACCGGCACGGCCGGCGCCGACAGCATCGAAGGCGACGAACGCGCCGAACACTTCATCGGCCTGGGCGGCAACGACACCCTGCTCGGCGGCGCCGGCAACGACCTGGTCGAAGGCGGCGACGATAGCGACCTGCTGCAAGGCGGCCTCGGCAACGACAGCATGTTCGGCGGCACAGGCGACGACACGCTGGCCGGCGAAGCGGGCAACGACAGCCTGGTGGGCGGCGGCGGCAAGGATATCCTGACCGGCGGCGCGGGCGACGACTACCTCAACGGCGACTACGACGACGACATCCTCACCGATGTCGAAGGCAACAACGTGCTGGCGGGCGGCTATGGCAACGACCTGATCGTCACAACCGGCAGCGGCAGCGACAAGGTCGACGGCGGCGACGGCGACGACACCCTCACCGGCGGCGCCGGCGATACGCTCGAGGGCGGCGGGGGCTACAACCACCTGGTTGCCGATTTCACAGGCGGCGCCAAAGGCTCCGTGCGCCTGTCGGGCGGCTACGGCGACGTGTTCACCTTCGGCCCCTCGCTGGCTTTCCAGGACGTCCTGGCCCAGGGCGGCGAGTACGGCAACAACACCTACGCGTTCGCGCCCGGTACGCACGACGGGCAGGTGACCATCACCGACTTCGATCTCGACTACCGCAACGACCGGGTCGACCTGGACGCCCTGATTCCGCAAGTGGCCGCCAATTACGTCAGCAACCCGTTCGGCGCGCTCGGCTACCTGCGCGTGCTAGCCAACGGCAACAGCACCCAGCTCCAGTTCGACGCAGACGGCGCCGCCGGCAGCGCGGCGAGCTTTCGCACCATCCTCACCATCGACGCCGTGGTGCCTTCCCAGCTGACCGCCAGCCACATCGCCGGAGGCATGAATCCGAACGGGTCCGAAGATGGCATCCACCTGTGGGGACTGCACTACGACGAGACCATCAACGGCGGACGCAGCAACGACACGCTCGACGGCGCCCAGGGGGCGGACAAGGTGTACGGTTTCCTGGGTAACGATCTGCTCAGGGGCAACACCCAGGACGACACGCTGTACGGCGGGGCGGGCGACGACCGCCTCGAAGGCGATTACGATAACGACACGCTGTTCGGCGAGGATGGCGCCGACAGTCTGCTGGGCGGCGCGGACAGGGACACGCTCGACGGTGGCGCGGGCAACGACCTGCTCGACGGCGGCAGCGGGCTCGACCTGCTGCAGGGCGGTCTGGGCGACGATCTGCTCGACGGCGGCACCGGCAACGACACGCTGGACGGCGGCGAGGGCGCCGACATCCTCAAGGGCGGCGATGGCGACGACAGCGTCGACGGCGGCACCGGCAACGACGAGCTGAGCGGCGGGGAGGGCAACGATGTGCTGCGCA
>NZ_JAVCWM010000022.1:0-117280 GCF_030846495.1 Massilia scottii
GTACGTCATCACAACAATCAGTGCGCCGGACGTCAAACGGTTGAAAATACGGCGGGTCATCGTGCAGCTCCGGTTTGGCTCGTCAGACGGCCGGTTTTGTCATAGGTACGGGTAATCTGGCGCACAAGGTTGCCTTTGTGGTCGCGCACTTCTTCCTTGATCCGGTTGCCGGTGAGGTCGAGCGTATAAATGATGCTTTCGATGCTCTCGTCACGACCGCTGACGACGGAGGTCAGCCGCTGGGCTGCATCGTAGGTATACTTCGTCACGCTGTTGTCGGGGAACGTGACCATCTCGATCTGACCTGAAGGCGTATAGGCGTATGTGGTCGTCTGTGGAGGCTTATTCGCGTCTATGCCGCTTGATACGATTTTCGACTTGACCCATCCGCGCTCGGTGTAGTCCAGCTCTGTCGTGACGCCGTCAGGCGCGCGTATCGTGTGAACCCGGCCGTGGGCATCGTAGCCCCCGTACGTCGTCGCTCTGCCGGCGGCGTTGGTTACCTTTACCAGGTCGCCCGTGGACTCATCATAGTCGTACTTGGTGACGTCGACGATGTCGGTACGCGGACCGGTGACGGTTTCCAATTGCCCCTTATTGTATGTATATGCCCATTTCCGGACGCTTCCCGTCACAGGCGCGTTCACTCCCTGCGCGCCCGTCAGGTCGGTGGTGGCCTGCTCGGTCTTGGTCAGTACATTGCCGGTTTTTACGTCGTACTGGTATTTCGTCATACGCTTGGGTTCGGCGATGGTCTCCGGCATGCTAAGCTCCGCGTGCCATTTGGTCGTGGTTTTACGTGCTGGCGAAGCAAGTGTCTGCGCGGCCAGCAGCGATGTACAATCGCCAGTCGACGCGCCTTCAACACGCGACGTTTCAAGATTGCGCCCAGCCACATATTCGAAGCAGCTGTAATTGTTGTTGAAATCCTTCGTCATTGTGACGTTTCCAACGGTGTCATACTTACGTTCGGCGATCGGGCCGCACTCCAGGCACGGCGCATTGATGGTGGTGGTTTTCGCAACGTTTAGCACATAATCTTTTTGAAAGGTGCTCGCCGACGTCACTGGCTTTTCCCTCGGCCCCAGAAAGTGGATCACTATTGCGAATGGGGGGCCACCCCACTCCGGCTCAGGGACATAGACAACCTTGACCTTGTCGGCATCTTCACCGAGTTGCGATGAAGTCGCCCGCCCGGCACAGTCGTAAGTCCAGCTGATGTGGCGCTCTTCATTTTCATCGACCAGGCCAGTCATCAGGTTTCTAAAAGCCGTGGGGCCAAAACCATTTCCGGTTGTTTTGGTCAAGACTTTGCATTCCTTCTCGTCGTTGATTTGGATTTTGCTCGCTTCGTTATACCAATACGTCTGGCTTTTTCCGTCAGGGTAAGTCACCTTGGTCAGATTGTTGGCCTTGCAGGCGACGGTGGACTCATTGCCTGGAATGCAGCCGCCGGAGGCTCCATCATATTCATAAAGAGTGGATTTACCCGCCGGATCGATCATCTCGGTAATGCGGCCTTTCACGTCATACTTGAACTGAAGCTGGCGTCCCCAATTGTTCGTCACGCAGAGCAGGCGACCGGCGGGGAGTACGTCGTCCGGATGCACACTGGCGCACGCTGGCGCGGCCGATGGAAAATGGCTGACGCTGGTGTTGTTGCTGACGCCGTCGCTATACGTGAATTCTTGCTTGAGGCCGCTGCGTTCCGTTACCGACAACAGCAAACCCTTAACGTCGAAACGTTCCGTGCGGTCATGCTGCGCGCTGGTAAGAATCCACTCTTTTACTGCCAAATTGTCGTCCGCCATGACTGGCGACAGCCTGTCGCACACGTCGGCCGAACTGGTGTATTTGCCGTCGGTGGAACGAGTGAACATCGTTTGCTTGCCGTCGGGGTGGCTGATGGATACCCTGCCTGGGATAGGTTCATCGCTCCGGAAGCCGGACGAGCATTCAAAGGAGCCGTCTTCGGAGACACGCCAGCACGTGTTGCCATTGGCGTACTGCTTTTCCGGCCTGAGCGATTTGTTATACGAATGGGTCCAGCGCACGCCAAATCCACGAATCACAGCGGGGTCCGGATAGGTGGGCGCACTGTTATAGATACGGCTCAGCGTCAGGCTACTCGCGCTTTTCGACGCTTGGTAATCCGTGATGATGTGCCACATATTGCCGGTGGCGGGCTGAATCGGTTGGCCAACGGTCGGTCCTTTCGTGGGTGGACATCCCTCGCCGATATTTTTCCCGTCCGAGTCTTTGTTGGACTCAGGTTTGTCCTCGACACATGCATTTTTCTCAGCGGAATAACGCAACTTGTCCGCTGCGCTGCATCTCACTCGCTCGCGCTTCATAGTAAAGATACCGGGTCCGTATTTCGTCACATTGGTGCATGCGCCCTGGTCCATAGTATAGTAGTAAGCGTCTATCGGCTTGCTTGAATAAGCGGCGTTTCCAGAGGAACTGATAGTTTCAGGTCCATAAATTGATGACGCAGGTGGTACAAAATCCACCTTACAAAGGACATTATTTACGTCCGGGTCTCGTACAAACTTAATCGCCGTTTTTATTGCACCTTCTTCATCCAAGTCACTACTTCCACCAAAAATAGTGTATTTATACGGACCAAAGGTGTCGGGCGTAGGTGCAGGTGCAGGCTCAGCGGCCGGCGCGTGGAGCGTGACGCACAGAAGAATTACAGTGATTATTGCGAAAAAAATGCGGTGGGGCGATAGGCGCAATACGAATGTAGGGCTTGCGAAAGGAAAAGCCATTTCATACCTTTGATTTTTTAAAGTTGCGAGATTATCTCATGCTGCGTCAATACATTTTGAAATCTGACAACAATTTTTGAAAATTAACGTTGTTTTATTGCAACTAATATATGTTGACATGCTGCCTTTTATCACCGCGTTTGACGGGTGGTATCGAACGCACGATCGAAATGCTTCTCATGGATCGGGTGGGGCAGGGCGGTGCGCCGAGTAGGAGAATCGGGCGCTCTTGAATAGTCGGATGTTTGTAGATCGTCGCTATTTAGCGGCTGCTCTTAAACGACAAGGTCCGCAGCAATTGCGGGCAGGCGCTACCACCGGATGGGTATGATTGAGAGTGTAGGCGGCTAGCGAGGGTGAAACACTGGGCTTCGAGCACTCTTCACTTGGCTATCAGCGTCTGCCTACGCCCCCACTCCCGACTTGCTTGCTGCTCTGCGGAAAACGCAGCCGGTAATGTAAGCCTCGCTCGGAGTACTGTCCACCCTCACCAGCCCCCCATCGGCCCCGTCACCAAGTCGTATACGATATGCGCCCCAGCCCGCTGCCGCCATGCCCACGCCACGTCGTGAAAAACGGGTCGAACTGCTTCGCCAAGGTTTGCTGGTCCATGTCGGTGCCCCATCGCTGTATTCGAACCACACTTTCCCGCCGTCCACCTGCACGTCGATCCGAATCGTTCCCGCCTGCTCGCGCGCGTTGCCGTGCACCAGCGAATTGATCACCAGATTGGTCACGATCTGCGACACCGCTCCCGGTAAACTGTTCAGTGCAATATTCTCGGGATAAAAGTCGGCGCGCTTGGCCATGCCGATGGCGCGTTTCTGGATAGTCAAATATTAGTTAGGTCTGGCAGGGGGCGCCGCCGGTACCACCGCCGGTGCCGGCGTAGCCGCCATACGCGGCACCCGCCTTGCCGTTTCGATGCCCTGGTTGAACAGCACCTGGAACGGATTGCCCAGGTAAGGCAACACCATCACGATCACCAGCATGCCCACGCCCAGGGTGATCGGAAAACCAATCCCGAAGATGTTCAGCTGCGGCGCGGCGCGCGTGAGTATCCCCAGCGCGACCTGGGTAATGAGCAGCGCCGCCACGATCGGCAGCGACAAATGCAGCCCGGCGCTGAAAATCAAACCACCCCATTTCGCGATTTCCCATTCCGCCGAAGACGACATCGGCGTGGCCGAAATCGGCATCGTCACGAAACTCTCGGCCAGCGCTTCAAGCAGCACCAGGTGCGCATTCACCGCCAAAAACGCCATGGTCGCGATCAGCGCCAGGAACTGGCTGACAGCCGAGGAGCGGCCCTTGGTGAGCGGATCGAAAAAGCTGGCAAAGCCCAGGCCCATGGTCAGGCTACAGATTTCGCCGGCCATTTCGATGGCGGCAAACACCAGCCGGATGGAAAACCCCATCGCGATGCCGATCAGCATCTCCTGCACCAGAATGAGTAAGCCCGCCATCGACATCGGATCGGCCGCGGGAATAGCGGGAATCGCCGGCGCGATGATGCTCGCCAGAAGTATGCCGAGCGAGATCTTGACCGACACGGGCACGCTGGCATTGCCGAACAGGGGAGCTGCCGTGATCAGGCCGAGGATGCGGGTCAGCGGCCACAACAGGCCGGCGATCCACGCGTTCATCTCGACGCTGGTCAGGGTAATCATGCGGGGGCGGCAGGCAAGGGCGGGGCGCGGATGCGCCTAGCCGACCAGGCCGGGAATGCCGCTGAACACCTGGCGCATGTAGTCGAGCATGACCGCCAGCATCCACGGTCCGGCCACGATCAGGGCGACGAAAATGCCGACCAGCTTGGGGATGAACGACAGCGTCGCCTCATTGATCTGGGTAGCGGCCTGGAAGATACTGACGATCAGGCCGATGATCAGCGCCACCAGCAGCATGGGCGCGGCCACCATCAGGGTTACTTCCATGGCCGTGCGGCCCATTGTCATCACGCTTTCGGGTGTCATGGCGGGCCCTTCCTAATAAAAACTCTGCGCGAGCGAGCCGAGCAGCAACTGCCAGCCGTCGACCAGCACGAACAGCATCAGCTTGAACGGCAGCGAAATGACGGCCGGCGACATCATCATCATCCCCATCGACATCAGCACCGACGCCACCACCATGTCGATGATAAGAAAGGGAATAAAAATGGCAAAGCCGATCTGGAACGCGGTTTTCAGTTCGCTGGTGACGAACGCGGGAATCAGGATGCGCAGCGGAATGTCTTCCGGCCCCTGCAGCGCGGCCGAGCGTGAAATCTTGACGAACATGGCCAGGTCGGCCTGGCGCGTCTGGCGGATCATGAAGGTTTTCAGGGGCGCCACCGCCTTGTCCACGGCTTCGCCCATCTGGATCTTGTTTTCCTGCAGCGGCTGGTATGCCTCCACATATATCTTGTCGAACACCGGACCCATCACGAACAGGGTCAGGAACAGCGCCAGCCCGACCATGACCTGGTTGGGCGGGGCCGACTGGGTGCCGATCGCCTGGCGCAGCAGCGACAGCACGATGATGATGCGGGTAAAACTGGTCATCATCAGCAGCACCGCCGGCAGGAACGACAGCGCCGTCATCAGCAGCAGCGTCTGGACCGGCAGCGAGTACGCCGTGCCGCCGCCCGGGGCCGGCGTGCTGGTGAAGGTCGGGATGCCCGGCGCGGCGATTGCCAGCGCCGGCAGGCACAGCGCCAGCAGCGGCAGCCAGCGGCGCGCGCGGCTCAGGGGCGCAGAAGAAGGCGGCTTAGCGTCCATTGCGTTTGTCGATGGTCTGTTTCAGCCACTCGGCAAAGGTGCCCGATGCCGGGCCGTTGGCCAGCACCGCCGGGCCGCCGGGGGGCGTTTCCTGCTTCGGCATGGTGGCCAGCGCGTTGATGCGGCCGGGCGAGGCGCCCACCACGATCCACTGGTCGCCCACCTCGACCACGATGATGCGTTCGCGCCCACCCAGGCTGAGGGCGCCGACGGTGCGCATCTGGGCCGCGCCGGCGGCGGCTTGGGGACCGTAGCGTTTCATGAACCAGACCATGGCGCCCAGCAAGGCCAGCACCAGGGTCAGGGCGAAAATCGTTTGCAGCAGGTTGCCGGCCGATGGACCCGCCATCGGACCGGGCGCCGGCTGCACGGCGGCTGCGGCAGGAGCCGTCACTGGCACCGCGGCCGGGGCGGCAAGCGCGAGACTGGCCTGCGCTTCGGCGGCGGCAGGAACCGCTGCCGCCGGAGTGGAGACGTAAGGTACAGGAACCGAAGCGGCAGGAGCCGACGCAGCAGGAACCGAAGCGGCCGGAGCCGAAGCAGCAGGAACGGAAACGGCCGCCTGTGCGGCGGCCGGACCCGGCGCCAGGCTGCACGCCAGCGCCACGGCGGCAAGCAGGCGGGCCGTCATTTATTCAGTTTTCGAATCCGTTCGGACGGCGTGATGATGTCCGTCAGCCGAATACCGAATTTATCGTTCACCACCACCACCTCGCCCTGGGCGATCAGGCAGCCGTTGACCAGCACGTCCATCGGCTCGCCCGCCAGTCCGTCGAGCTCGACCACCGAACCCTGGGCCAGCTGCAGCAGGTTCTTGATGGCGATCTTGGTCCGTCCCAGCTCGACCGTGAGCTGGACCGGGATATCGAGGATGAAGTCGATGTCGTTCGGCGTGTCGGGCTTGGTGCCCTTGTTGGAAAAATCCTTGAACACGGCCGCGCTGGCGGCCTGGCTTTGCAGCGCGTCGGCTTCCGCCTTGGCCTGCTCGGCGATGGCCGCGCCCCAGTCGTCATCCATTGCATCATCTTCGAGATTATCGGCCATATTGCCCTCCTAAATTATTTGGTGTCCGCATTGGCGAGCAGTTTCTCGACCTTGAGCGCGTACTGTCCGTTGAGCACGCCGTAAGTACAATCCATCACCGGCACGCCGTCGACGGTGGCCTGGATCTGTTCGGGCACGTTGAGGGCGACGATGTCGCCCACCTTGAAATTGAGAATCTCGTCGAACGAGGCGCGCGCGGTGCCCAGCACGGCCACCAGCTCGACTTCGGCGATCTGGATCTGCTGGGTCATCAGGCGGATCCAGCGCTTGTCCACTTCCAGGGCCTCGCCCTGCAGGCTCGAGGTAAGGGTGTCGCGGATCGGCTCGATCATCGAATACGGCATGCAGATGTGAATCTGGCCGCTCACCGAGCCGAGCTCGATGGTGAACGTGGACGACACCACCACCTCGTTCGGGGTGGCGATATTGGCGAACTGGGTATTCATCTCGGAACGGATGTACTCGAACTCGACCGGATACACCGGTTCCCACGATTTCGCATACGAATCGAACACGATATCGAGGATGCGCAGGATGATGCGCTGCTCGGTCTGGGTAAAGTCACGGCCCTCGACCCGGGTATGGAAACGCCCGTCGCCGCCGAACAGATTGTCCACCAGCAAAAACACCAGGCCCGGATCGAACACGATCAGGGCCGTGCCGCGCAGCGGCTTCATGTGCACCAGGTTCAGGTTGGTCGGCACCACCAGGTTGCGGATGAATTCGCTATATTTGGAGACCCGCACCGAGCCGACCGACACCTCGGCGCTGCGCCGGATGTAGTTGAACAGGCCGACCCGCAACAGACGCGCGAAACGCTCGTTGATGATTTCGAGCGTCGGCATGCGCCCGCGCACGATCCGTTCCTGGGTCGCCAGGTTGTAAGTACGTACGCCCGTGTTGTCTTCGGGCGCGGAAGCTTCGTCCTGGTCGCCGTTGACGCCCTTGAGCAGGGCATCGACTTCTTCCTGCGAGAGAAAATTATCGGCCATGGCGGATCATTGGGACTGGATGATGAACTGGGTGAACATGACTTCGTTCACTTCCTGCGGCTCGTCGTGCTCGGCGAAGGGCTTCTTGAGCGCTTCGAGAATTTCCTCGGCCAGCTTGTTCTTGCCTTCCACCGTCTTCACGTCCGACGCTTTCTTGGCCGACAGCAGCAGCAGCACGCGGCTGCGCACCTTGGGCATGTTGGCCTTGATCAGGTCGGCCTGCTCCTGGCCCAGCATTTCGAGCGTGATCGTGGTTTGCAGCATGTTTTCTTCTTCACCGTCCGGTTGCAGATTGACGGTAAATACTTCGAGCGGGGCGAACACCGGCGGCGCCTGCGCCTTGGCCTTTTTCTTTTTCTTGCTTGGCTTGGCGGTTTCCTCGGCTTCTTCGCCGCCCTTACTCTGCGTGAAATACCAGCCCGCACCGCCGCCGCCCAGCACAAGCACGGCCACGATCGCACTGATCATGGCCATTTTCTTCGACGGCGGCTTGGCGGCCGCATCAGGGGGGGCTGCAGCTTTCATGTTTGCTTTCGCTTTCAAGGTACCTCAAGACGGCGTCGGTGGATCATGCCTGCATTATGTCATTATCGCGAAGAAATGAGCGGGCGCATGTGTGGAAAACAGGGCCGAACCCGGCCCAACTCGTGGCTAGCTATCGACAGCCGATCCGCTTTTCATTCGCGGCGCATGCTTCGCGCCGGGAAGGCCAGGCAGTTCGGCAAGTTCATGCCGCGCCATCAGGCGAAGGTGTCGACCATCCCCAGCTGTCCACCCTGGACCGGGGCCTTGGCGGCCAGGCGCTCGTTGGCGTCGGCCGCGCTGCCGTTGACCGGGCCGCGCACGCCGTCCGCGCCACCGCTGCCGCCCGCCGTGGCACGTTCGCCCTGGTCCTGGCGCTGTTCCGGCATGCCGGCGTTGACGCTGGCGTTGCCCAGCGAAATGCCGCTCTCGTCCATCATCTCGCGCAGTTTCGGCATGGCATTCTCCAGCGCCTGGCGCACTTCCAGTTCGCCCGAGGAGAACGTCACGCTGGCGTTGTCGCCGCTGACGTTGAGCACCACCTGGACCGGACCCAAGTCGGGCGGGTTCAGCGTCAGGGTCGCGCTTTGTTCCTTGCCGGCCACCATCCAGACGATTTTCTGGCCGACCTGGTTGTCCCAGGCCGGGGTGCCGACACGCGCCGACAGCTTGTCGGCGCCGCCATTGGCCGCCTGCGCCAGGCCGACCGCGGCCTGCTGCAGCGGGGCGCCGACCGGTGTCGGTTCGATCGCCGTGGTGTCCGTCGTTGCCGCCTCGGGCAGCTCGCGCGCGGCGGGAGCGATGCGCGCAGCCTCGGTTTGCAGGGCGGCCGTTTGCAGCGCCGGCGCGCTGCCTTGGGCCTGGGTGGTGTCGGCGGCGGCGCTGGCGCCGGCCGCGCGCGGCATGGCGCCTTCGAGCATGGCGCGCAGCTCGCCCAGCGCTGCGCCGTCGGTCTCCATCGCCGCTTCGGTCGGCAAGCCCATCGCGCCGACAGCGGGCGGGGTAGGGGCGCCGTCGACGGTCGGGAAGCGGCCGGCCGCGGCCAGGGCCGGCGCGGTGAAGGCGGCCAGCGCGGCATCGGCCGCCAGGCCTGGATCGGCGGCGGCGGTGGTGGCGCTGCGGGTCGCGGCCAGGGTGCTCCAGGCCGGATCGGTGGCCACCGGCGCGGCGGCCGCTTGCGCCGGCTGGGTCAGGCTGGCGACCAGGGCCAGCATGTCGGTCAGGGGCAGTTCGGCGCGCGCCGCGGCTGCGGCGGCGCTGTCGGCGGCAGCGGCCGCGGCGGCCGCGCTATCGTCGGTCGCCGGGCTGTTGCCGCTCTCGCCGGACTGGTTGTTGCTGGCATTGCCGGCAGCCGCTGCGTTCGGCCGGGCGGGCGCGGCGTCCGGGGCGGGCGCGCTGGCCTGCTCCGCCTTGGCCCCCTGTTCCGGACGCGGCGCCTGGGCTTTTTCGGCCGGGCGCGGCGCTGCGGGCTTGGCGCTCGCGCCCGCCGGTGGCTGCTGGGTCATGCTCTGGCGCTGCGCGATTTCGCGCGACAACGTCTGGCCGAACTGGACCGCCGGCGCCGCGGCGGCGGCATTGCTGCGCGCCGGTGCCGGCGTAGCGTTCAGGGAAGCCAGTGGCTGCGAAATGGGAGTAGTGGACATGGCGGGCGATCGGTTGGTTATGACAGGGTGCATCAACGTTTGTAATAAGCCTGGCGGGCGGCGTGTTCATCCATCTGTTTCTGGTCGCGCTTGTTTTCCAGGCGCAGTGCTTCGGTCGCCGCGCGCTCGTTCAGGGTGCGGTACGACACCCGTTTGCGCTCGCTGGCCTGCCACAAGCCCTTTTCCACCGCACTGCGATGGTGCGCATGCTTGACGATCTCGCGCTGGCCCATGATGGCATGCTCCAGCTTGCCGATGAAGGCGATGAAATTGGCGTACGCCATCGGCGTGATGCCGCTGCGCTGGGCCGCGTCCAGCTTTTGCGCGTAATCTTCCAGATAGCCCAGCAGCATCTGCAGCTTTTGTTCGGTCTCTTCCGCCGCCTTGATCGCCACCCCCAGCCGCTTGGCGGCATCGTCGGTGTCGCGCTGGGCGAGTTCGAGCAGGGTATCGAGGACGGTTTGTTTTGCCATAATGCATCATTATAGGCATCCCGAACCCTGTTCCATCACGAGAATAGAGAGGTCAATTCGGCCAAGCTCTGCGGCATGCCGACGTTATCCGTGATCTCCTGGCACAGGAACGCTTCGATTTTGTCGTTCAGGGCGATGGCCTGGTCGAGCACCGGGTCGGTGCCGTGGGCGTAGGCGCCGACCGTGATCAGGTCGCGCGAGCGCTCGAAGCGCGAATACAGTTGCTTGAGGCGGCGCGCCGCGTGCTGGTGGGCGGTGGTGGTGATCGTGTGCATGGCGCGGCTGATCGACTGTTCGATGTCGATGGCCGGATAGTGCCCGGCCTCGGCCAGGCGCCGGTTGAGCACGAAGTGGCCGTCCAGGATCGCGCGCGCCGAGTCGGCGATCGGGTCCTGCTGGTCGTCGCCCTCGGTGAGCACGGTGTAGAACGCGGTGATCGAGCCGCCGCCCACCAGGCCGTTGCCGGCCCGTTCCACCAGCACCGGCAGCTTGGCGAAGACCGACGGCGGATAGCCCTTGGTGGCGGGCGGTTCGCCGATGGCCAGCGCGATTTCGCGCTGGGCCATCGCGTAGCGGGTCAGCGAATCCATGATCATGAGCACGTTCTTGCCCTGGTCGCGGAAATGTTCGGCAATCGCCGTGGTGTAGGCCGCGCCTTGCAGGCGCATCAGCGGCGGGGTGTCGGCCGGCGCCGCCACGACGGCTGCCCGCGCCAGGCCTTCCGGTCCGAGGATGTGTTCGATGAATTCCTTGACCTCGCGGCCCCGTTCGCCGATCAGGCCGACCACCACCACGTCGGCCTTGGTGAAGCGCGCCATCATTCCCAGCAGCACCGATTTGCCGACGCCGGACCCTGCGAACAGGCCCAGGCGCTGGCCGCGGCCGACGGTGAGCATGGCGTTAATCGCCCGGATGCCGACGTCGAGGGTTTCCACGATGGGGGCGCGGTCGAGCGGATTGGCGGGGCGCACGTTGATCGGGCCGCTGTCTTCGGTGAGCAGGGGGCCCAGGCCGTCGAGCGGGCGCCCGGCGCCGTCCACCACCCGGCCCAGCAAGCCCATGCCTACCGGCAAGTGGCGCGCGCGGTCGCTCGGACGGCGCCGTGGGTGCGGTACCGTGCCCGGACGCGGCAAGGTCGCCTCGACCGGCAGCACCTTGGTGCCCGGCACGATGCCTTCGACATCGCTTTGCGGCATCAGGAACAGGCGGTCGCCGTCGAAGCCGACCACTTCCGCTTCCACGCGCGCGCCGTTGGGCATCGGGATGGTGCAGGCGCTGCCGACGGCCAGCTTGAGGCCCACGCATTCCATGACCAGGCCGGCCACGCGCGTGATGCGGCCCGACACCTGCTGCGGCTCGACGAAGCCGACCAGGGTGCCGCAGTCGCGCAGGTAGGACGACCAGCGGGCGGTATGTCGGTCAACAGTGCGGTCGGGGGCGGTCATCGGTCCAGCCACTCGACGTCGTTCTTGCCGAGCGCGTGGGCCAGGCGCTGCCAGCGCACCTCGACCTGGGCATCGATCTGGTTGCTGGCGGTATCGATCTTGCAGCCGCCGCGGCTGATATGGGCGTCGTCCGCCACGCGCCAGCCGCCTTTGTCGAGTTCCTCGCCGATGGCGTCGCGCACCAGGCGCGCATCGTCCGGGTGCAGCATCAGCACGGCCGGCTGCTGCAGCACCGGCAGGTAAGAGATGGCGTCGCGTATCACCGGGATGATCAGCTCGGGCTTGACCCCGAGCGCGCTGCGCAGCATGTTCTTGGCCAGGTGCAGGGCCAGTTCCAGCATGTCGTTGGCGATGGTCTCGTCGGCCTGCGTGAGCGCCTGCGCGAAGGTGGCGGCGATCGATTGCAGGTTGGCGATCTCGCCCGCGCTTTCCTCGCGCCCGAGCGCGAGCGCGTCGGCGTAGCCGGCCGCGTGGCCCGCCTCGTAGCCTTCCAGGCGCGCCTGCTCGCGGATGGCGGCCAGTTCGTCCTCGGTCGGCCAGGCTGGCGCGGGCGGCTCGTCCGGCAGCGCTTCCGGCTGCGGTTCGGCCGGAAGATAGACCGGTTCCGGTTCCGGAACGCGGTCGAAGGAATTCATTTCCCAGCGCTGGTACGCGGTTTGCAGTTCTTTCGGAAGGGTAGCCATCAGACGAAGGAATCCTCACCTTTGCCGAGCACGATCTGGCCTTCGTCGGACAGGCGGCGCACGATCTGCAGGATTTGTTTTTGCTGCGTTTCGACTTCGGACAGGCGCACCGGCCCTTTCGATTCGAGGTCTTCGCGCATCATTTCGCCGGCGCGCGCCGACATGTTGCGGAAGATTTTCTCGCGCAATTCCTGCGAGGCGCCCTTGAGCGCCATGATCAGCATTTCGGACTGCACTTCGCGCAGCAGCAGCTGGATGCCGCGGTCGTCGATATCGATGATGTTATCGAACACGAACATTTCGTCCATGATCTTCTGGGCCATATCGTTGTCGTAGTTCTTGATGTTGTCCATCACCGAACCCTCTTGCTCGCCGCTCATGAAGTTGAGGATTTCGGCCGCCGCGCGCACGCCGCCGAGCGAGGATTTCTTGATGTTTTCGTTACCCGACAAGAGCTTGGTGAGCACGTCGTTCAGTTCGCGCAGCGCGGCCGGCTGCACGCCGTCGAGGGTGGCGATGCGCAGCACCACGTCGTTGCGCAGGCGGTCGGTGAAGTTGCCCAGGATTTCGCAGGCCTGGTCGCGCTCCAGGTGGACCAGGATGGTGGCGATGATCTGCGGGTGCTCGTTGCGGATCAGTTCCGACACCGACGAGGCGTCCATCCACTTCAGGCTTTCGATGCCCGAGGCATCCTTGCCGCCCAGGATGCGCGACAGCAGCACCGACGCCTTGTCGTCGCCCAGCGCCTTGGTCAGCACCTGGCGGATGTATTCGTCCGAATCGAGGCCGACGGTGGAGGTCAGTTCGGTCTGTTCGCGGAACGATTCGAGCACCCCGACCACCTGCTCGTGCTGCACGTTCTTCATCGTGGCCATGGCCGCGCCGAGCTTGAGCACTTCGCGCGGGCCGAGGAAGCGCATCACCTCGGCCGCCTCGGACTCGCCGATGGCCAGCATCAGGATGGCTGCCTTCTGGATTCCATTATCATTCATTTGTACCTACCCATGCCTTGATGACGTTTGCGACGATGCGCGGATCTTCCTGCGCCAGTTTCTTGGCCAGCGCCAGGTTGGCCCGGTAGCTGTGGTCCTGCTGCGATTCGGCCTGGGCTTCGGCTTCCTGCTCGGCCGCGGCGGCGTCGGCTATGGCTGCCTGTTCGGCCGCCTTCTCTTCCTCGGTGGGGGTCGGCTCGGGCGGCAGTTCGTGGGCCTTGTCGAACTTGGTCATGACCGGGCGCAGCATCGGCCGCAGCAGGCGGAAGTACAGGAAAGCGATGATCGCGAACACGAACAGGTACTTGGCGACATCCTTGGCCAGCGGCAGGTTGGCCGGGTCGCGCCACCAGTCGAGCGTGGCGGCCGGCACATCCGGCTTGTCGACGCCGTCGAAAGGGGCATTGGTCACGTTGAGCGTGTCGCCGCGGGCCTGGGAGTAACCCATCGCTTGCTTGACCAGCTCGTTGATCTGGGCCACCTGGGCGGCCGGCAGCGGGGTTACCGTGACCTTGCCGGTCCTGGCGTCGACCGAGCGGCGGTGGTTGACCAGCACGCCGACGGTCAGGCGCTTGATCAGGCCCATCGGACGCTGCTCGTAGCGGATGGTCTTGTCGACTTCAAAATTGGTGGTGGTGTCCTTGCGCGTCGGGCCGGTGGTGGTCACCGGCACGGTGCCGGGCGCGCCGGTGGCGGTCAGGGGCGCGGTGTTCAGGCCTGGCGGCTGGTTGGTCAGCGCGCCCGGCACGCCGGACGCCACGGTGGTGCCGGGGCCGTTCGCTTCCGAGGTTTGCTGGCTGCGGATCGATTGCGGCTCCGGCGGCGAGTTCGGCTTGTAGACTTCGGCGGCGGTGTCGACCTGGGCGAAGTCGATGTCGGCGGTCGCTTCGGCGCGTACATTGCCGGGGCCGACCAGCGGCGAGATCAGCGACTCGACCTGCTTGATGATGTTCTTCTGGACCGCTTCCACGTACTTGAGCTGGTTCGGATCGAGCTTGCGCGCGTTGCCCGATTTGTCCGGATCGGACAGCAGGTTGCCGGCCTGGTCGACCACGGTCACGTTCGAGACCGGCAGTTCCGACACGCTCGAGGCCAGCAGGTGGACGATGGCGTTGACCTGGGCCTGGTCGATGACGCGGCCGGTTTGCAGGTTCAGCAAGACCGAGGCGGTCGGCTTTTGCTGCTCGCGCACGAAGACCGACGGTTTCGGCAGCGCCAGGTGCACGCGCGCCGAGCTGACGGCGGCGATCGATTCGATCGAGCGCGCCAGTTCGCCTTCGAGCGAGCGCTGGTAATTGACTTGTTCGTGGAACTGGGACACGCCCAGTTTCTGGTTTTCCATCAGCTCGAAGCCGACCGTGCCGCCCTTGGGCAAGCCCTGGGCAGCCAGCTTCAGACGGATGCCGTGCACCTGCTCGCTGGGCACCAAGATGGAGGCGCCGCCGTCGGAAAACTTGTAGGGCACCGCCATCTGGTCGAGCGAAGCCATGATGGCGCCGCCATCCTTGTCGCTGACATTGGTAAACAGGACACCGTATTCGGTGCGCTGGCTCCACATCCAGACGCCCAGCATCAACGCCAGCACCGCCGCGATGCCGAGACCGCGCAGGAAATTCTTTCCGAGCGGGGTCTGCAGGAACGTTGGCGGAGGCGTTTCCGGGATATCGACGAGTTCTTCTGCGGTTGCAGCTGCCATAGTGGGGGTGTCCGACGGGCTAGGCCCAAACTGGTAGGAATTTCCCAAACCTGCGCAAAGGCTGGGGCTCAGACTCCATTATGTGGGGCAGGGCCCCCGGTCAAAGCATCGAACAGAGCGCGCTTTTGGCCCCTGCTCGCGGGGCCGGCGCGCCACCCGGGTGCTATTCTGGCACCCTGACTTCGCTGGTATACATATTGTACTCGCGAGATGGGGCATGGATGCGCCCGGCAGTGTGAACAGAGGAAACGACATGAACGTGAACGGAATCGGATCGGACCGGATCGAAGCGATGATGGCCCAGCTCAAGGCGGCGGCTGCGCGCCCGGCGGGCGGCGTCGGGCCGGCGGTCAAGGTCACGCCCGAGCCGGCTGTCGCCAAGGTCGACTTCGCGGACGCGCTCAAGAACTCGATTGCCCAGGTCAGCGAAGCCCAGCTCAAGGCGGGCGAGCAGGGCAAGGCGTTCACCATGGGCGACGACAAGGTGAGTTTGTCGGATGTGATGGTGTCGATGCAAAAGGCCAGCATTGGCTTTCAGGCAACCGTGCAGGTGAGGAACAAGCTGGTGTCGGCGTACCAGGAGATCATGAATATGCAGGTGTAAAGGTAAGCAAGCCCATTTTTCATTCATCGATTCCCCCACATTGGCGGACCCTGGCCGCTATCGCATGTTGCGGATTTGCCTGGACCAGCGATTGCCATCGTTAAATTCGGGTCAATGTTAACTTTTTCGCATGATGGTCATTTATGCTTGGAATGCCGCACGTTCGCGGCTATTTCGGCAAAGGTGCATCATGCTCAAGCATCCATCTGGATTTCCTGCTCGACTGTTCGTTGCGGGCTTGTTATTGTCCTCGTTCTCCGCCCATGCGCTGACGGTCCGTTCCAGCGTCCACATCCGTAACCTGACCATCGACGTGATCGATCTGCGTCCGGATGATGGCGTAGCGCCGGGCGCCGAGTTCCGGGGCTTGAAAACCGATTCGCACCTGTCGTACACGGATTACCAGAACGTTCATGACAGCGTCTGGAAGCATGGCCACGGCGACCTGCAGCGCATCTGGACGGATGGCGGCGCGCAGACGCATACCACACCGACCACGCTGGCGGCATCGGCCATCTATGACGGACCGGCCCAGACCAACCGTTCCATTTATGCCGGTAATACCTACGGTGTGTCGTTCTTCCTGGCGCCCTATACCGCCCTGCGTTTCAGCGCAGCGATCGATCTCGGCGCCTCGCCGCCCGACGCCAGTGCGAACGCCTCCAGCCTGGCCATCCTCAGCGGCCGCTTCGAGGAAGAACAGTGGCTGTATTCCAGCTTCGACGTCGATTACAGGTCGAACGAGGATGGGGTCGGGACTCACCTGTTTTCCCGGACGCTTCAGACCGGGAAAAATCAGGGCAGCGGTTCATTCACACTCTGGACCGGCGCCTACGCGGGCATCCATGGCGTGCCGGCAGTTCCGGAGCCATCGGCCTACGCAATGCTGCTTGCGGGGTTGGGACTGGTGGCGTGGCGCGCACGCGGCACATCCCGAAAGCCGGGCGAGGCCGCGGGCGCATCGTAATTCACACGGGGATGCTATTTCGCGGAATTATCTTGCGTAGCTTTCTGGGCCAATATCCGAAATGGGCCGCCATCCTGGCATCGGCCGGGATGTTCGGCTTTGCGCACATGAATACCTATCAATATGTCGGCGCCGTGATCATCGGGGTGTTTCTCGGCTGGCTGTATGAGCGCACCAAGTCCTTGCTGCCCTGCATAGGGCTCCATGCCGCGTATAGCACCTTGTGCGTTGCGCAGGAGGGTTTGCCGCAGTTCGCATCCTCGTCCTGGCTGATCGCGATGTTGTCAGGGGCGGCGGGGGCGGCGGGGGCGGCGTTTTTGTATCGTGTACTGCATGTGCGGCCGCTCAGTGCGGCAAATGAGCGCAAAGTGATTGATCACTGGAAAGGCACTGATGTTTTGGAATATTGATATAGGGCAGGGCGTGGTCGTGTTCGACGACATTTCTTTTCTTCCCGAGATGTTCGATGCGGCCCAGCATGTCGACTATCTCAAGGAAGACCTGCTGCAGATTGTTTTTTCCGACGATCTGGTGCTGGACGTCGGCTGGACTCCGTCGTTCGATGAGCATGGCCGCTTTCTGCTCATGCTGGTGAGAGATCGCAACTGGGACGAGCCGGTCGAGCGTGCCGAGGTCACGGATGTGGTTTCGCTAAAACGGCGCATCGGACACATTGTCCGTAGTCTTGCTCCCCGCATTTGAGCTTGTTTTGATATGTGGAAGTGAATTCTTCTTATTGCCCTGCAAGGGTGTCATGGGCCGGTGCGGATGTTGGTAAGACCGGCTGGGCCTTACTACCGCCAACCTGTCTTCGCCCTCAATTGCCGTTTCCATTTAGCACCAGTTCGTTGCAGATAATTAACTGGGTGGCGCTACGCCAAGCTGTTGTCGAATTAGTCGTCACATCCGTAGATAACGCCGGGTTGTAATTTCCATATGGCAGTACCGGCGTTGGATAGTGCCAGTCTATCCAGTTGAAAAATAAATTCGTCGGTCGCCTCCTGTGTCACTGCGGCGCTATTTTGATGTGGAGTAATTTTTCCTTTTTCCGATTCACTCAAAAATTCAATCGTCAATGTGGAGAATGATTCGTTTTTCGAGAGATGAGAAACTACACTGCCTCCAGCATCGGCAGGATTGAAAGATCCGAAAGAAAAGGTACAAGAAGACTTGTCCGATCTTTTTTTGTATTCCCGTAAAACATGAGCGAAAATCGAGAGGCGATCATTCTCGGAGTATAGTTCGATATCTTCATCACTGTCGAGATGAATTGATAGTCGCAGCAATATTGAGTCTTCCGGGATTCCCTGGGTTTTATGTATTTTTACTTCATGCCGAGACATTGTTGCTCCATATTAAGCGGGTTCTTTAAATCCTATGCAGTCGTACTCATAAGAATTTTTTAGTTTCGTTTGGTGGACTTGGCCAGTGGTGACGTTATACATATAGTGCATATTGAATTTAAAAACGATTTTAACGCCAGGATTATCGGCACTTAAATAATGATCAATGCCGATCGCCTGATATTTAAGCCATTGGCCGTCGGGGTAATTGGGATCGGTAACGATGATGGGTACTTGGGTGCCGACCGGCTTCCCCGTTTCGTGAATCTGATCAATCGTAGCTTGCATGAAATCATACTCCCTACTACAACCTGGCTGCGTACGGTTGTTGTCCATTGATTTGCCGGTAGTGCCATCCGACCGGCTTCCACCTCCACCAGATCCCCCACCACCGCCTCCACCGCCACCCCCGATTCCTCCTGTATCTCGCCCATTTCCACCGCCACCACCAGGCCAGCTGCCCCCGCCTCCTCCGCCTCCTCCAGTCTCTACCTGACATGCCTCTGCTTCGCCGCCTTCTGGACACACAGGATCTTTGGTCATTGGCAATACCAGGTCGCCAATATTTTTTCCCTGGATTGGGGGACTAATTACACTTGTGTGACCAGAAGTATGCAGAGTTAAAAAAATGATGCAAAGCAGGGCGGCCTTCAAGATATGATTACTTGGTTTCATGCTATTTTCCTGAAAAGATTATAAAAATAAAATTCGCAGACTGTAGTTGTGTTGAGTCCTAAGTATATGAAAATTTCTATCCGTGGAATATTTATGGCTGGCTACTAAACGGATTGTTAAGAGTCGTGCCATCGGTCGGCGCAACGCATCCGGAAATCAATAATTCAGCTTTTTTTCTTTGTTGGGAGGTAATATTGTTTTTCAAATATTCTATTTGCTCATCCATTTTATTAGATGGTTCCTGGCGCTGTAATGGTAGGGTGTAAGCATAGGAGGCTGCCAGATCTCGCGAGCCGAATGTTCCGTCTGTGTATGCGCGAGCAAGAAAATAGGTCGCCTCCCGCGATCCTGCCGCGGCGGCAGCCACAGCGAATTTTTCCGCATTTTCTTTCAGGCGCTGCGCCTCCCAGGTCGAATCATTTGTGCCCGATTGCATGAAGTTTTTTGCAAACGCGGGTGCATTGATGGCGTAAGTGGTTTGTGCCGCAAGGTCATTATTTAGTGCTGCCCTTTCCAGTAATGAAAAACGATTCTCTATGTATTTCCGATCCAGCTGCGGGCATCCTTTTGGAGGCGCGATCCTCGTATCAACGAGATTTTTCGGGGTTGGATAACATGAGGAAATCATCTGAAATAGCGCGATCGCGGCAATGCTGTCGCCATTTTCAGCCTTCTGAATGATGGAAGCCGGACTGAGAAAGCTGTCCGTTTGCGCTGTTTCCAGCTGGTCATTGATCAAGACATTTCTGAGCTTTAAGGGGACGAGTAAAGGAGTTTTTGTTGAGCTGCACGTGTTGTCATCGTTGATTGGGAAAGAGGCAATTTTCTTGCCGGGCTCAGAAAAAATCTCCGAAGAAATATTTTTTTTGTGAATATTAATGGTTTTTGGCCACTCGACTTGCGTCAATAGCCATCCGACTGGCAATGCCACCGTGACGAAAATCATTAGGGAAACTTTGTTCATTATCTTATTTTGGTATATTTAATTTCTATAAAATATACACAAAATTTTTAGCGTCGTCGAGAAGTTTTATTAATCATGTTTTTGAAAAATGTCGCGTTAAAAAAATTAAAGATAATCAATCTTTTTGTGCAATTTATTTGAGGAAATGAATGATTTCAAAGCGAAGAATCTAATGAAAGTCGACGCTGTGGAGATGGAGGTGCTCACCAAAGAGTTCGGTAGGCAGCGAAAGGATGAAATTCGCCATTGACGATTGTTGCATTTGATACCAGATACAGCAGGCTGGAGGGGCCATATACCAGCCTGCCGCATTGGTGCGGTGGAATCAGTTGCCGCATCCCGCCGCCGCCGGCTCGCCGCAGGCAATCATGCGCCGCACCGCCTCATTGCGCGGGTAATTCGTGTGCGCGCTCGTTGGCAATGCAATCAGCCCCAGGTAGGTCGGTGCGTTCGACACCACCACATCGATAATCGGATACCCCGCGCGCGCGGCGAACGGGCTCTTCACCAGGGTGTACGCGAGCACGTCGTTGGGATCGGTGAACGCCACCACGGTCGGCACATCGGTCGGCTTGCCGATGCCTTGCGCGTTGCGCTGCGCGATCAAGGCCTGGATCGGATCGGCCGGAAAGTCGCCCGGCCCCGGTGGCGCCATGGAACCGTCCAGGTCCATCTCGGCCAACCTGAGCAGCGGCAACTGGTTGGCGCGCATGAAGATCAGGGACATGCGGTTGAACACTTGCAGCGCCGTTGCCGATTGCTCCGGCGTGGTGGAGAGCTTGAAGAGGGCGTCGAACGCCACTTTGCTGCCCAGGCTGTCGGTGATGAGCACCAGCGGGATCGGCGCCGGCGGCACCTCGCCGCCACCCGGCACCAACGGCCGGCCGGTCCCGCCGCCGGTCCCGAGCGCCTGCAGGATCGCCGCCTGCATGCGCTGGCTGATCGCCTCGCGCGCCTTGCCCTGGTAAATCACGGCGTCGGCCAGGCAATCGTCGAGCAGCTTGTCTTTTACTGCCCGGTTGAGCCTGGCGCGCTTGTAGGGAAAGGCGGCCTGGTCCGCCGGGCAATAGCCTGCCTTGTCGCTCTGGTCGTAGCACAGCTCGGCCTTGAGCGGCGTGGTCAGGGGCGACCACAGGATCGCGTTGACGTTCAGCGCGCCGGCCGCCAGCGGCAATGTCTGGCGGTACAGCACGATGCCGGTGTCGGCCACCGCGGTCGAGGAGAGCGCCACCTGGGCCGGATCGCCGCCCAGGCTGGCGTACAGCTGCGTGACCGATTCCCTGGCCCACGATGCGTCCTGGGTGCAGATGCCATGCACCAGCAGCACGTCGAGCGCGCGCTCCGGCTTGAGCAGGCCGGCCACGCCGGAGAAGGTCGGCAAAGTGGCCGGCGTGGCGTCGAGCACGGGCGTACGGTAGGGGGTGGAACAGGCGACAAGCAGACCCAGCGTTGCTGAAAGCACGAGTGTACGTTTCATCATCATTCTCCGAAAGTTCGCGGTGAACTTGAAACATACCTCGTTCAGGCTGGGCCATGACGGCCTATCGGCACGCTCTTGGCCTCCGGTCAATGACGCTGCTGCCAGGCGGATAGTTTGCCTGACCGAACGAATTGACTCAGTGAATGGAACCCGGATCAGCCCAGGCCGGCCAGGCGCGCATTCCGTTCGCGCTCGAGCTTGGTGATGTATTTTTGCACGCTGGCAAGGCCACCGCGCGAAATGTCCACAAAAGCGCAGCCGAGGCGGCGGTTGGTCTTGTCGTTGAGCAGGGTCAGGTCGACCGAGTTGCGGATCATCAGCGTGGTCTGGACCGCGCCGACCTCGGGCAAATCGATGCGGCACCCCGTGTAGCTGTGGCCGATCGTGTTGCCCAGCACCAGTTTGTTGTCGAGGATGGCAATCCCGCCGCAGCTGATATCGGCCAGCGGAAACACGTGGGTGCCGCCGCCGGCGTCCTGCGCCAGCCGGATCACCACCGACACCGGGTTGCTCACCGGCGTGAGCATGCGGTAAAACTCGCGCCGCTGCAGGCGGATCATGGTCTCGGGAATGGGAATCGTAAACGCCGGCGTGTCCTCGAAGGTGGTGGCTTGCACTTCCTCGGAGGAAAACAGGATGCGGATCTTGTCGAGCGAGGTTTCAAAAGCCATCCGCCCGACGTTGGCAAAGCGGCGGTGCTGTTCCGGGTCGGCCGAGCCGTCCAGGGTCAGGGTGTTGCTGTCGGGATCGACATCGAGGATGGCCGAGACGCACACTTCGGTGCCGCGCCGGATGACCATGCGGACCAGCTGGCGCTTTTCGCCGATGCTGCGCAGCAGCGCGATGATTTCCTTGCGCGAGGCGACTTCAAAGTCGTGCCAGCTTTCAATATCGGAATCATTGGTTGATTGCATCTTTGTCTGCCGCTTCTTGTGGTCGGTCGATGAACAGGGCTGCGTCCGGCGGGGCCGGCAGGGGGCCACCTGCCGCTTGTGCGGCTTCAATATGATATAGCCAGGCCAGCAGTTCCGCAATCGCCCGATACAGGCCGGGCGGAATCTGGCGGTCCAGGTCCACGCCCATCAGCAGGGCCACCAGTTCCTTCGACTCGTGCACGAACACGCCGGCGTCCCTGGCGCGCTCGATGATCTGGGCGGCAATCAGGCCCTTGCCCTTGGCCACCACCTTGGGAGCGGGGTCGCCATTGTTGTAGGCCAGCGCGACCGCCGACTGGGGGCGCTTGGGCAGCGGCTCAGCCATCGCCAGGCTCCGGCGTGCGGATGATGAGCGAGGCCAGCGCCGTGCCCGACACGTCCAGCGCCGAGGTCAGTTCGCCGGCGCGCGCGCGCAGGGCCTCGCCCGTGCCCTGGCTGCCGGTGCGCAATTCGATGTGCACGCGGTCGCCCGTGGTGACGATGCTCGCTTCGATCTCGCCCAGCAGCGGAAAGCGCAGGCGCATGCCGCTGCGCCATACGGGAGCGGTGTCGTCGTCAAAGCCGCGTCCACGCTGCTCCGGCGCATCCTTATGGATTTCCCATTGCAATTCCTGGCCCGGCGCCAGCTGGCCCTGCCAGGTGACGCGCGCCTGTTCCTGGGCCGTCAGTTGCAGGTTGATCAGCTGGGCGCTGGCCACTTCGGCCGCGGCCGGCCGGGTGCCGTTGCCGGGCGTATTCATGGCTTGCTGCATCTGCGGTTCGCGCTGCAATTCGCTCAGGGGACGCTTGCCGTCGGCCCATTCGGCCACGTGCGATTCGTAGAACACGCCGCTGCGGCTGATCGTCTCTTCCAGCTTGCGCGCCAGCGTGGCCGCTTCCGGCGCGCCCTGTTTCGGGTCGATCAGGGGCGCGGCGCCGGCAATCGCGGCCTGCTTGCCGGGGGCGGGATGGCCGATGTCGAGTATGCGCGCCAGCAGTTGCCCGGTGTTGCTGAGGGTGGCGGGCCGGGTCGAGGCATCGAGCGCGGGCAGGTCGGCGCTGGCGGTCAGGGGCGACTTGCCGAGCAGGGTGGCGGCCAGGCTGGTGGCGCGCCCGGCCGTGTTGGCGGCGTTGGCGCCCTTGCTTTCCTGCGGCTGCGCCTGCGGCAGCACGGGGGCCTGGAGCGGCGCGCGGTCGGGCGTGGCGCCGCCGGGCAGGGCCTGGCCGGCGGCGCCGGGCAAGGGTGTCTGGGCGGTAGCGGCGGGCTGGTTATCGAGGCGGAACTGGGGACGGGGATTGACCGCTACCAGGGTCATCGGCATCTCGGTGCCGGCTTCCGCGCCCTGCGGCAGGCTCATGCGGGCCTGTTCGCCCGCCACGCGCACCAGGAAGGTGCCGTCTTGAAACTTCGACAGGATCGCCACCTGCATCGACTGGCCGACCTGGGTCGACAGCACGCGCGCGAGCGCTTCCTGGCGGATGTCGCCGACGCCGAGCGCGGGCCGGGCCGGGTCGACCTTGCCGACCGCATGCACCGCCGGGCCGTCCGTGCGCGCCAGCATCGCGAGCGCGACTAGACGCCGCCGTAGGCGTTATTCAGACGGCGCGCGGTGCCGCTGCTGTTGATCAGTTGCGACAGTTGCGCCATCCACGGGGTGGTCAGGTCGCGGATGATGCGGTCGTAGGCCAGCAGCTGCTTGATGATCGCCACTTTCTTGACGCGGCTGGCGCCTTCGAGCACGATCTGCCTGTCATTCGCTTCCAGGGTGCGCACGTGGGCGCCGACCCGTTTTTCGAGCAGGCTCAGTTCGTCCCACTCGCCGCTTTCGGCGGCGGCCACCATCTGTTCGGACAGGGCCAGCATCGCTTCGTAGGTCGACAGCACGTCATCGTTGGTCATGGTCATGGTTCAGGCACTCACAAGGTTGGAAATGCGCACTGGCGCGACGTCGGGAATGGCGGCCGGTGCGGCGCCGATGGCGTTCCAGGTCTCGCGCAGCTCGGTCAGCAAGCCCTGGATTTCGACCATGATCTCGATATCGTTCTTCAGGTTCGCGGCCAGCAGGCGCGCGCTCATGTATTCGTACAGCGAATCGAGGTTCTCGGCGATCTGGCCGCCGGCTTTCTTGTCGAGGCTGGCGCGCAAGCCATTGTCGATGATCTGGATGGCTTTCGAGATCGCCTTGCCTTTTTCCGGAATATTGCCCGACTTCATGTGCATCAGACCGCTGAGCACCGCCACCAGGGCGCCGTCGAACAGCATGACGATCAGTTTGTGCGGGGACGCCGCCACCACGCTGGTTTCCAGGCCGACCTTGGCATAGCTGCTCGCGCCCCTGTTGGGAGATCCAAACATAATTAATGTCCTCTTTCTGTCGTACGCTATCGAAGGTTGCTAAGGGCGGCGAGCTGCTGCGCAAGGAAGTTGCTGGTCGAACTCATGCCCGAGAGGGTCACGTCGAGCGATGAATATTGCCGGCGCAAGTCTTTTTCGGTCTGGGCCAGGCGCACATTGAGTGCCACGCGCTGCTTGGCGATATCGGCCAGGCTGGCGTTGATGCCGGCGTTCTTGCTCGGAATCGTGCCCTTGCTGCTGAGAAAGCTGTCGATCAGCTCGGTAAATTGGGCGCCGGCCCCTTTCGAGATATTCACGGTGCCGCGCTCGCCGATGGCGCCGCCGGTGATCTGCACCTGGATTCCCGAGCTGGCCGAGCCGGCGTTGCCGGTCAGGTTCTGGCCGCTGCCGGTGGCGGCCGCGCCGCCGATGGTGCCGGCCACGTCGAGCCCGTCGACCAGGGTCTGGGTGCCCAGCAGGCTCGCCGCGGCGCTGCCGCTGATGCCCACTTTCGAGGTCGAGCCGTATTTGTTCGAGGTGATCGTGAAGATCCCGGCTTCCTGCTTGACCGACACGCCGGTGCCGCTGGTGGCGCTGGCGCCCGTCGCGCCGACCGCGCCGTTGATGATCGACTGCACGTGGCTGGCCAGGCTGGCCGCCGAATAGTTACCGGCCAGCAGGGTGGCGCTCGAGGTCACGCCGTTGATGGTCAGCGACAACTGGTCGTTGACACCCTTGGTGATGCTGGTGTCGGCGGCGACGCTGCCCTTGGCGCTGCCCTGGGTCGCCAGCTGGCTGATCACCAGGTTCTTGGTGCCGACCGTGCTGTTGGTGGTGGAGCTGACGAAGCTGACCAGGCTGTCCGTGGTCGAGCCGACCGTGCTGAGCAGCTTGGAAACGTCTTCCAGGTTGCTGTCGAGGGCTTTCTGCAGCTTGGTATTGTCGAGCTTGAGCGAACCGTCGGCCTGGAACGACACGCCGAGCTGGCTCATGCTGCTGATGTCGCCATCCATGCCCGGCACCGGGGTGAAGAACATCTTGCGCAGGCTCGATTGCAGGTTGCGCGTGGTCGAGTCGCCCAGCAGCACGCCGGCGCTCTTGCCTTCGCTGGCCTTGGGGGCCGTGGTCAGGCCGGCGATCGTGCTGTTGAGTTCGTTATACGACTTGATGAAATTGTTCAGCGCCGTCTTCGCGCCCGTGCTGTCGCTGGTGATGTTGACGGTGCTGGTGCCGATCTTGAGCGCGCTGATGGTCACGCCCTGGATCGCTTCCGAGACATTGTTGCCCGGGCTGCTGATGGCCACGCCGTTGATCGACAGCTTGGTGTTTTGCGCCGCGCTGTTCTGCGTCATGTTCTGGGTGCCGTCGGCGGCATATCCCAGCAGGTTGCCGATGTCGGCGTCGCCCGACACGCCGATGCGCATGCTCGACGTTTCGCCGGTCTGCGACGAGGTCAGCACCAGGCGGTTGGGGCTGGCGCTGCCATCCGAAATGATGCTGGCGGTTACGCCCACGTTGGCCTTGTTGATGGCGTCACGGATGCCTTGCAGCGAGTTGTTGCTCGAATCGATGGTCACGGTGCGCGCCGAGCGCGTGGCATCCTGGGCAAACGCGGCGCCGGTGTAGGCGCCGTTGGTCAGGGTGCCGCCCGTGATGCTGCCGAATTCGAAGGTGAGCGTGGTGGCCGCGCCGCTGCCGATCAGCGCCGTGGTGCTGGCCTGGCCGGCCGCGGTCAGCGTCTGCGCCTGCGACAACTGGGTCACGTTGACGCTGTAGCTGCCCTTGACGGTATCCTTGGCGGCGCTTGCGGTGAGCACGGCCGGATCGGACGAGGAGGCGCCGACAGTCTTGAACTTGGTCGGGTCGGACAAGCCGCTGACGGCGGTCTGGAAGCCGCCCAGGGCGCCGCTGAGGGCACCGTAGGCCGACAACTTGGCCGTGTACGCCTTTTCCTTGTCCTGCATGGCGACGAAAGGCCGGCTCTCCGCCATCATCAGTTTATTGACGATGTCGTTGACGTCGATAGAGCCGCCTGAACTGACGGATGAAATGGCCACGAACGCCTCCTGGTAAAAGCATGAATATACTAAGTTAACGGCATCTTCTATCCATACTTTAGAGGGGTAATCCGGTGCTTGTTCGGTTTATCCCCGATTTATGCCTATTTGCATCAATTCTTGCCGGCATCTAACGATGGGCCGTACGGATGGGTTCAGGCGACCTGCCTGATCAGCAAACCCTGGACTTTTTCCAGCGCCTTGCCGATCTCGAGCGCCTCGGCGGTAGGCATCTGGCGGATCACTTCCTTGGTGGTCTGGTCGATCACCTTGACCACCGTGCGCTTGCTGTCGGCATCGATCGAAAACTCGATATTGCGCGACAGCGCCTGCATCGCCACGTTGATTTCGCCGACCACCTTGGTCACTTCGGCCGGGTCGGGTTCGGCCGCTTCCCTGGCGGCCTCGGTCTTGCCGGCGGCGGCCGGCGGTGCCGTCCGGCTGGCGGCGGTGGCCGCGCCGCTCTCGGGGGCGGCCGGGCGCAGCGGAGCAGCGGCTGCGGTGTTGTCCAAGGGGCGAAGTTCCATGACCGTATTCCTTTAACGAAAATTCCCCGGCGCGCAAAAAGCGGCCGGGGAGTGTAACGAAGCGGGGCCGATCAGCCGCGCAGCAGGGACAGCACGCCGTTCGGCAGCGAGTTGGCCTGGGCCAGCATCGCGGTACCTGCCTGCTGAAGGATCTGGCCGCGCGTCAGTTTGGCTGTTTCCGAAGCGAAGTCGGTATCCTGAATCCGGCTGCGCGAGGCAGACAGGTTTTCCGACGTCGACTGCAGGTTGGTGACGGCCGTTTCGAAGCGCGACTGCAGTGCGCCGAACGAAGCGCGCTGGCTGTTGACGTTGGCCAGGGCCGAGTCCAGCACTTTCAGCGCATCGGACGCGCCCTTGGCGGTCGAGACATCGATACCGGAGACGGTATTGAGCTTGGCGGCGCCGCCGGCGGTAAAGGCGGTCGAACCGCTGCTGCCGATCGAGAAACCCTTGTCCGAGTTCATCGACACATAACCCATCGAGGTCGAAGTAGCGCCGGTGGCGACAGCGGCGGTGGTGCCGGTAACGCCGGCCGAGTCGATCGAGCCGACGGTCACCGAAGCGGCCGCGCTGTTGTTAGCCAGGGTAATGTTGTTACCAGCGGAGTTGGTCAGGACCAGGCCGTTGTTGGCATCATTGAGCTTGGCGGTCACGCCGGTTTTCGACGACACATCGTTAAAGGCGCTGACGGCCGATGCCAGGCCGGAAGCGTTGAGTGCGGCGCCAACGGTGAAGGTGACGTTGGCGGCAGTGCTGTTATCGGACGTGACAGCCAGCGAGTACACGCCGGCGGCGGTCAGGCTGACCGCTTCTTCGGTCTTGGCAGTGGCGGTCACACCGGTGGTCGAGGTGGCGCCATTGATGGTCGAAGCCAGCGACTGGGCGGTATCGGTCGCGGTCACGGCGATGTTCGAGGTGGCCAGGCCTTGCAGGGCGAACGAGCCGGCGGTGTAGGCGGTGCCGGTGGTGGCCAGGGTGGTTGGCGCTTTTTCCGACAACTCGTTGTTACCGTAGTTGTTGGTGCGGAAGTTGGCGGTGGTGGCCTGGATCGTCTGGCCGGCATTGGCGCCAACCTGGAAGGTGGCGGTACCGAAGCTGCCGTCGAGCAGTTTCAGGCCGTTGAATTCCGAGGTCTGGGAGATACGGTCGGCTTCCGACAACAGTTGACCAACCTCAGCCTGGATCGCCTTGCGGTCGCCGGCGGAGTTCGTCGCATTCGAGGACTGGACAGCCAGTTCGCGCACACGCTGCAGGATGTTACCGGTCGATTGCAGGGAGCCTTCAGCCGTTTGCAGCATCGACACGCCGTCGTTGGCATTGCGCTTGGCCTGATCGAGACCGCGGATCTGGGAGGTGAAGCGTTCCGAAATGGCCAGGCCGGCGGCATCGTCCTTGGCGCTGTTAATACGCAAGCCGGAAGAGAGGCGTTGCAGCGAAGTCGCCAGCGAGGAGGCCGAGGTGCCCAGATTGCGTTGTGCATTCAGCGATGCGACGTTGGTATTGATGACGCTCATGGTAATACTCCTTGCAGATACTACTTGTACATGTTGGCAACTTGCCTTCGCTTTGGTCTGCCCCTTCGGTCCGGGACAATCACACCGCAGTCCTTATATATAACGGATTGCGTTTGGGAAAGTTTAGGGAGGGATGGAGGTATATTTTTTATGTTGGGCCTCAATACGAGGCCAGGGAAGCGAATAAGCGGGCATGACGCCACCGCCTTATTGCATGTGAGGCAAGAATTTACTGCCGGGATTTGCTGCTGAAGTGAAAATCCCCAGCCGGCCAGGGGCCGACCGGGGATGCAAGGCTGTTATTACTTGGCGCTACCTGGTGCTTAACCGCGCAGCAGGGACAGCACGCCGTTCGGCAGCGAGTTAGCCTGGGCCAGCATCGCGGTACCTGCCTGTTGCAGAATCTGGCCGCGCGTCAGTTTGGCTGTTTCCGAAGCGAAGTCGGTATCCTGAATCCGGCTGCGCGAGGCGGACAGGTTTTCGGAGGTCGACTGCAGGTTGGTGACAGCCGTTTCGAAGCGCGACTGCAGTGCGCCGAACGAAGCGCGCTGGCTGTTGACGTTGGCCAGGGCCGAGTCCAGCACTTTCAGTGCGTCGGACGCGCCCTTGGCGGTCGAGACGTCGATACCGGAGACGGTATTGAGCTTGGCGGCGCCGCCGGCGGTAAAGGCGGTCGAACCGCTGCTGCCGATCGAGAAACCCTTGTCCGAGTTCATCGACACATAACCCATCGAGGTCGAGGTGGCGCCGGTGGCGACAGCGGCGGTGGTGCCGGTGACGCCGGCCGAGTCGATCGAGCCGACGGTTACCGAAGCGGCCGCACTGTTGTTAGCCAGCGTAATGTTGTTACCGGAAGCGTTGGTCAGGACCAGGCCGCTGTTGGTGTCGTTCAGCCGGGCGGTGACGCCGGTCTTGGACGAGACATCGTTAAAGGCGCTCACAGCCGCTGCCAGGCCGCCGGCATTGAGGGCGGCGCCGACCGTGAAGCTGACGTTGGCGGCGGTGGCGTTATCGGACGTGACGGCCAGCGAATAGACGCCGGCGGCGGTCAGGGTGACCGCTTCTTCGGTCTTGGCCGAGGCGGTCACGCCGGTGGTGGCCGAAGCGCCATTGATGGTCGACGCCAGCGACTGGGCGGTGTCGGTCGCGGTGACGGCGATGTTCGAGGTGGCCAGGCCTTGCAGGGCGAACGAGCCGGCGGTGTAGGCGGTGCCGGTGGTGGCCAGCGTGGTTGGCGCTTTTTCCGACAGTTCGTTGTTGCCGTAGTTATTGGTACGGAAGTTGGCGGTGGTGGCCTGGATGGTCTGGCCGGAATTGGCGCCAACCTGGAAAGTAGCGGTGCCGAAGCTGCCGTCGAGCAGTTTCAGGCCGTTGAATTCGGAGGTCTGCGAGATACGGTCCGCTTCCGACAGCAGCTGGCCGACTTCAGCCTGGATCGCCTTGCGGTCGCCGGCGGAGTTGGTGGCGTTGGACGACTGGACAGCCAGTTCGCGCACACGTTGCAGGATGTTACCGGTCGATTGCAGGGAGCCTTCCGCCGTTTGCAGCATCGACACACCATCGTTGGCATTGCGCTTGGCTTGATCCAGGCCGCGGATTTGCGACGTGAAACGTTCAGAAATGGCCAGGCCAGCCGCATCGTCTTTTGCACTGTTGATACGCAAACCGGAGGACAGGCGCTGCAGCGAAGTCGCCAGGGCGGAGCCGGAGGTGCTCAGGTTACGTTGTGCATTCAGGGACGAGATGTTGGTATTGATGACGCTCATGGTATTACTCCTTGCAGTTACTGCTTATTCATGTTGGCTCCGTGCCGTTTGCCTTGGTGTGCCCCTTTGTTCCGGGACAATCACACCGCAGTCCTTATATGTAACGGATTGCGGTCTGGAAAGTTTAGGGGGATTTCGGGTGTATATTTTTTCTTTTGGGCCTCAAGGCGTGCGCAGGCACGGCGCCAGACGACAGCGTTTCGCCAAACTTGAGGGCAAAATAAATCTATTTGGCGGCTCATGAACGAGGCCAGGAAGAAGATAAGCCGGCATTGCGCCGCGGCTTTATTGCATGTACGACAATGATTTGCTGCTGAAGTGAAACTCCCCAGCCGGCCAGGGGCCGACCGGGGATGCAAGGCTGTTATTACTTGGCGCTACCTGGTGCTTAACCGCGCAGCAGGGACAGCACGCCGTTCGGCAGCGAGTTGGCCTGGGCCAGCATCGCGGTACCTGCCTGCTGAAGGATCTGGCCGCGCGTCAGTTTGGCTGTTTCCGAAGCGAAGTCGGTATCCTGAATCCGGCTGCGCGAGGCAGACAGGTTTTCGGAGGTCGACTGCAGGTTGGTGACAGCCGTTTCGAAGCGCGACTGCAGTGCGCCGAACGAAGCGCGCTGGCTGTTGACGTTGGCCAGGGCCGAGTCCAGCACTTTCAGTGCATCCGATGCGCCCTTGGCGGTCGAGACATCGATACCGGAGACGGTATTGAGCTTGGCGGCGCCGCCGGCGGTAAAGGCGGTCGAACCGCTGCTGCCGATCGAGAAACCCTTGTCTGAGTTCATCGACACATAACCCATCGAGGTCGAAGTAGCGCCGGTGGCGACAGCGGCGGTGGTGCCGGTAACGCCGGCCGAGTCGATCGAGCCGACGGTCACCGAAGCGGCCGCGCTGTTGTTAGCCAGGGTAATGTTGTTACCAGCGGAGTTGGTCAGGACCAGGCCGTTGTTGGCATCATTGAGCTTGGCGGTCACGCCGGTTTTGGACGACACATCGTTAAAGGCGCTGACGGCCGATGCCAGGCCGGAAGCGTTGAGTGCGGCGCCAACGGTGAAGGTGACGTTGGCGGCAGTGCTGTTATCGGACGTGACAGCCAGCGAGTACACGCCGGCGGCGGTCAGGCTGACCGCTTCTTCGGTCTTGGCAGTGGCGGTCACACCGGTGGTCGAGGTGGCGCCATTGATGGTCGAAGCGAGCGACTGGGCGGTATCGGTCGCGGTCACGGCGATGTTCGACGTGGCCAGGCCTTGCAGGGCGAACGAGCCGGCGGTGTAGGCGGTGCCGGTGGTGGCCAGGGTGGTTGGCGCTTTTTCCGACAACTCGTTGTTACCGTAGTTGTTGGTACGGAAGTTGGCGGTGGTTGCCTGGATCGTCTGGCCGGCGTTGGCGCCAACCTGGAAGGTGGCGGTACCGAAGCTGCCGTCGAGCAGTTTCAGGCCGTTGAATTCCGACGTCTGGGAGATACGGTCGGCTTCCGACAACAGTTGACCGACCTCAGCCTGGATCGCCTTGCGGTCGCCAGCGGAGTTCGTCGCATTCGAGGACTGCACAGCCAGTTCACGTACACGCTGCAGAATGTTGCCCGTCGATTGCAAAGAACCTTCAGCCGTTTGCAACATCGAAACGCCGTCGTTGGCATTGCGCTTGGCTTGATCGAGACCGCGGATCTGGGAGGTGAAGCGTTCCGAAATGGCCAGGCCGGCGGCATCGTCCTTGGCGCTGTTAATACGCAAGCCGGAAGAGAGGCGTTGGAGCGAGGTCGACAGTGCGGAGGCCGAGGTGCCCAGATTGCGTTGTGCATTCAGCGATGCGACGTTGGTGTTGATTACGCTCATGGTAATACTCCTTGCAGATACTACTTATTCATGTTGGCAACTTGCCTTCGCTTTGGTCTGCCCCTTCGGTCCGGGACAATCACACCGCAGTCCTTTTTTGTAACGGGTTACCTGGCGGAAAGTTTAGTGATATCAGGCAGGTATATTTTTTATTTCGCCCCTCAAGCGGGCCCGGGTCGGGGCGCTTGACGGCAGCGTCCGCCAGAACTTGAGGGCCAAATAAAGGTAATTGCGGCCCTGTTTTTGCGCTGTGGAACGCTGTCCGGGCGCTCCTGAGTGATGTGGCCTGGATAAAAATGCTATTTCCATACAACATCGTATTTATCCGGAACAGGTAAAATCGCCGCCTGACATTGCCATACAACATTACCCCTTTCGGAAAACTCAACATGGATTACAGCGACAACCCGCCGGACGAGACCGTTTCGCGCGTGAACCTTCTTGCCAACATTGCATTGGCGATCGGCTTCCTCCTTCCCGTCTGGGCAGTCATGAAGGGGAACGGCGACGCCGAGATGGCCGGGGGTTTCATCGGCGGCAGCCTGGTTGCGGTATTCATCATCCTGCTGCTGCTCAAAGGCATCCTGAAGACGCATCCGCCGCTGCGCATGGCATGCGCCAAGCTGGTGGTCGCGATCGTCCTGATATTGATGTCGCTGGGTAAAATCGGCGCGATGAAGCGCGACATCGGCGCGATCCGCGCGGCGAGCCAGAGCCTGGTGGCGACCATGAACGAAAAGGGCGAGCCAAGCGGGCCGGCGGTACCGCAGGCCGCCAGTGAAGAAGCACGCCAGGTGGTGGCGTTCGTCAATGGCGCCGGCGCGCTGCTCAAACGCCAGGTGGCCGAGCGCGAACTGCTGGACAAGGAATTCGAAAAAATCGACATGAGCACCTTGCTGACGCCGCAGACGCTCACCTCGCGCAAGGGAATTGCCGATTCGCGCGCGAAAATGGCGCGCTACGTCGAGCTGATCGACCAGCGCGACAAGATGATCGTCGCCGCCGTCGAGGAAGGCCGCACCTATGTGCGCACGGCCAAGGTGCCGGAACAATACCGCAGCGAATCGAGCGCCAGGGCCAAGGTGGGCGAGGAGACGCTCAAGCACAACGCGGCCTTGTCCGCGGTCGGCAAGGAATTCATCAAGGGGGTGAACGACGTGCTCGACTTCGGCCAGTCGCAGCTCGGCAAAGCGAAGTTCCAGAATGGCAAGCTGATGTTTGCCAGCGAGCGCGACGTCGCCACCTACCGCAGCTTGTCCGCGGCGTTGGAGCAGATTGGCGTGCGCGAAGCGGCGGTGGTCGAGCAATTCAACGCGCATCTGGAAAAGACCAAGCGCGACGCCGCCAGGCAGCTCGGTCCCGCCCTCCGCTAAGACAGCTCAGGACTGGCCAGACAAATCCGACGGCCGAGCTCAGACCTCCGACAACCGGGGTCAGAGCTCTGATTAGAAACATTGTGACATCCGTAGCCCTCCCTGGCAGCAGCACCGCCTGCATCACGCAGAACGGGAGGGCCGGTCACGACGACGCGCGCCGCCAAAAGTCAGGATGGGCTCTTCCATGGCCGTGGCGCCCATGCTGCGCCGGCACAGTCGCCATGCGTGGCGTTTCACTTATCAATTTCAACCGTACAAACATGCATACCGATGAAAAGGCGCTGCAAACGCCGGAGCGCACCGTCAACAGCGTTGCCAATCTCACCCTCGCGGCGGCGATTTTTCTGCCGCGCCTGGCCAATCCTGGCGGGCAGAGCCATGCGCAAATGGCCGGGAAATTATTTGGCGTCGTGCTTGCGGCCGCGATTGTGCTGGGTGCACTCCGGTTTTTCCTGGGGAAACGGCCTGCGCGCCAGATGGTGAGGGCCAAGTTCGTGGTGGCGTTTTTGCTGTTCCTGGCCGGCGTGGGCAATGTGGTGGGAACGCACCAGGACCAGGCGGCAATGAACTCCGCGCAGCGGCAACTGCTAGCGACCATGAACCAGACGGGGCAGCAAGGCAGCGCGCCGGCGCCCGCGCCCGCCAGTGAAGAGGCACGCGAGCTTGTCGCGTTCCTGGATGGGCTAGGTGCCGTGCTCAAGCGCCAGATGGCCGAAGGCGAGCGCTTGGAAAAGGAGTTCGGGAAGATATCCCTGGACGGGCTGACCCCGGAAAGCTTCATGTCGCGCAAGGGTATTGATGCTGCGCGGATACAGATCGTGCGCTTCAGGCAGCTCATCGAACAGCGCGACACGCTGGCCAAGGCGTCCGTCGAGGAAGGCCGGGAATATCTGCGTACGGCGCGCATCCCGGAACGCTATCGCAATATGCAGATGAGCAACGTGGTACGGATTGGCGAGAAGACGCTCGAACTCAACGCGGAGTTGTCCGCGGTTCAGAAGGAAATGATCGACGGCGTGGGTGGCCTGCTCGATTTCGCCCAGTCCCGGCTCGGCAAGATGCAGCTTCACCAACAAACGCTGGTGTTTTCCAGCGACGCCGAACTTGCCACCTACCAACGGCTGTCCGCGGCCCTGGACGATGCCGCAACACGGGAAGCGGCGGTGATTGAGAAATACAATGCCCATCGCCAAAAGATCAGGAACGAGGCCAATACGAGCCTGTCAGCTGGCCTGCGCTGACACCGTGGGCCTGTTTGCCCGTTCAAGAAATGTTTCGAGTCGGAGGTCTGACCCCGATTAAGAAATGTTTTAGAAGCGGAAGAAGTCGTCGATCAGGCGGCGTTTCGATGGCTTGACGGTCAGTTCGCCCGCCGTGCCTGCGAATACCATGCAGTCGCCCGGCGTGTCGCGGTTGATCACGCCGGTGCCCTGCGAGACCGTGGTGTTGTCGCCAACACGGCAGCGCCCGATGATGGCGCTGTTGGGATACAGGATCACGCCTTCCCCCAGCACCGGCGCCACGCCGTGGTTCTTGCCGACCGTGGAATTTTGATACAGCACCAGGTAGTTCCCATACGTCGCCTTGGCCAGCACGATGCCCACCGAGTGCCCAATAAAAAACACCTCCGGCAATGCGATCTCGTAGAACAAATCGATACCGTTGAGCGCCTTGTTGAGCAGGAACAGGCGCGTCGCCACGCCCAGCGCCTCTTCGCTGCGCTCTTCACGCCATATCGTATTCGACAGGAAATACAAATACTGGCAGTACTGGCTCGAATTGAGATAGTTGAATTGCCCCTGCGGCCACATCTTCACCTTGTCGATGCACGCTTGCAGGCGCGCCATCGCCGTGTCCCAATGCGTCGCGATAACGCGCTGCAGCACGGCCGCTTCCATCCCCGGGAAAAAGGTCGTGACCTGTTGGCAGGTGTAAGCGCTCAAGTGTTCGTTCGCCATGCGCTGTTTTACTCCGGTGCCTGATAGCGCATGTACACCAGCGCCGGGGCATCGCTGCCTGCCGTCGGATCTTCAACCCACGTGACCTGGCCGTCCGCGCTGCTGCTGGCCAGCGGCACGCGCTTGACCTCGCCAAAGCCGGCTTTCGCGTAAAACGCCACCGCCGGGTTGTCCGAACGCACCCGCACCCAGGCATCGTCCAGCCCGAGACCCGCGCGCGCCCAGTGCAGCAGCGCCTGCAGCGCGAGCGTCATCAAGCCCTTGCGGCAGTCGCCGCCGCGCACGATGGCGTCAGCCTCCACGTAGCCTTTGTCCCAGTCGATGAATCCCAGCCCCACGTGGCCGACCGGGCGGCCGTCGAGGGTGTCGACCATGAACAGGATCTTGCCGGGATCGCGCGCCACGGCTGTGGCCAGCCAGTTCGCGGTGCGCGTTTCGTGCGAGTCGAATTCGGTCAGGAACGATTTGACGAAGCGGTTGCGCCACTCGCTGAGCAGGCGCGCATCGTCCAGGTTGATGTGGACGCTGGCCGTGGCGATCGGGCGCAGCAGGGCTTCGACCGGCCGGCCCACCGGGATCACCAGGTCGGCCCCGGCACCGGCCGCCTGCTTGTAGGCGGCGAACAGGGCTTGCCCGTTCATGCCGGCGTCCCGGCGGCCGGCGCCCCGGCGGCCGGCGTCCCGGAGAAATACAGGCCGATCTGGCGGCACACTTCATCGACCAGGGCCAGGTCCATGCGCGAGTGCAGCGGCAGGGACAGGATTTCATTGCCGACCCGGTCGGTCACGCTCAGGTCGCCCGCGCGACAGTTTTTCCAGAGCGAAAACCAGTGCCCCGGCTGCCAGTGAATGCCGGTGTCGACGCCGTTTTCCTTCAGAAACTTGCGCAGCTCATCGCGGTCCTCGGCCGGCACGCGGATGTAGTACAGGAACGGATTAACATCGGCAAAGTCGGTCAGCGGGGTACGCACCTGCGTCACGCCGGCCAGCAGCGCGTTGTATTTGATGCAGGCGTCGCGCCGGCTGCTGGCGATCAGCTCCAGCTTGGACAGCTGCGCCAGCCCGATGGCGGCGTGCATATTGAGCATGTGGTAGCGGTAGCCGACGCGTTCGACATCAAACGTCCAGGCGCGCTGGTTCTGGTACATGACCGAGGCCGGCTGCTGCATGCCGAGCAGGCGCAGTTCGTGCACCATGGCCAGTTCTTCCCTGGTTTTCACCACAATCGTGCCGCCGTCGAGGCAGGTGATGGTTTTTACCGGGTCGTGGCTGAACACGCAGATGTCGGAAAAGCTGCCGACCGGTTTACCCTTGTACTTGGACCCGAAGGAATGCGCGGCATCGTGGATCACGCGCAGCTTGTGTATGGCTGCGAATTCGGCGATTTCATCGTGATCGCAGAGGATGCAATCGTAATCCATGACGATGATGGCTTTTGTCTTCGGCGTGACGAGCTTGGCCGCCTGTTTCATGTCGATCGCCAGGGTGGCGTCGAGGCAGTCGCAGAAGACGATTTCGGCGCCCACCCATGAAATTGCCTGGAAGTCGGCCGAGCAGTTAAAGGAAGAGACGATGACCTCATCGCCCGGACCGACCCCGGCGATGAGCAAGGCCACGTGCAGCCCGGCCGTGCCGGTACTCAAGGCGGCCACGTAGCGCTCTTCCGTGCCCAGGATTTCCTTGACCTTGTTTTCAAAACCGGACACGTAGCTGCCCATGCCGAGCCAGCCCATTTCGAGCGATTCGCGGCTGGCGTCGATTTCTTCTTTTTCGATCAGCGGCTTAAATACGGGGATCATGGCAATCCTTCACAAAGCAGGTTAAAGGTTCAGGGTCAGGGCGAGCGTGCGGGCGGCCAGGGTCGGCCATGCCCGGTCATTGTCGGAGATCTTGCGTGATGCGCACACGGGCCAGGGAATGTTCAGCGCCGGATCGTCCCAGCGCAGGCCGCCTGCGGAGGCGGGGCGGAACGGTGTACTCATCTGGTAGAGCACTTCGGTATCGGCTTCCAGGCTCTGGAAGCCATGCGCCATGCCGGCGGGAATGTACAACTGGCGGCGGTTGCCGGCCGACAGTTCGGTGTGGAATTCCTTGCCGTAGGTCGCGGAGCCAGGCCGCAGGTCGACGATGGCGTCGAAGATGGCGCCGCGCGTTACCCGCACCAGCTTGATTTCCTGGTCGGGCGCGCTCTGGAAATGCAGCCCGCGCAGGGTGCCTGGGTGGGGATTCCAGGAAACGCTTTGCTGCACGAAACGCCCCACCAGGCCGTGCCGCGCGAACTCGTCCTCGCAGACGGTGCGGGCAAACAGGCCGCGCTCGTCTTCGACGGGTTCGATGTCGATGAGAAAGGCACCGGCCAGCGGGGTAGGGTGGAATTGCATCAGGCCACCACGTGAATGTGCGGGTTGGCCAGCAGGAATTGCCCGCCCCAGCCGCGGATGCCGGCCATCTGGGTCATCAATTCTTCCTTGATGTTCCACGGCAGGATCAAGAGGTAGTCGGGTTGCGTTTCAAACACCGCCTCGGGCGCGCGCACGGGAATGCGGCTGCCGGGCAAGAGCCGGCCTTGCTTGGCGGGATTGCTGTCGACCACGTAATCGATGATGTCGGTGCCGATGCCGCAGTAGTTGAGCAGGGTATTGCCCTTGGCGGCGGCGCCGTAGGCGGCGATGGTCTTGCCTTCATCCTTGGCGTCGATCAGGAAGCGCTGCAGCGCGCGCTTGGTGGCGCGCATGCGTTCCCCAAAAGCGGCGTAGGTGTCCAGGCGCGCCAGGCCGGCTTCCTGTTCCAGCGCCAGGCAAGCTTCCACTTGCGCCGTGGTGCTGTGCGACGCCGTTTGCAGGCAGGCGTGCACGCGCAGGCTGCCGCCGTGGGTCGGGAGGTGCTCGATGTCGAATACGCGCAGGCCGGCGCGGGCGAACACGGGCATCAGGGCCAGCAGGGACAGGTAGGAATAGTGCTCGTGGTAAATCGTGTCGAATTGCTGGTCGGCGATCAGGCGCAGCAGGTGGGGAAACTCCAGCGTCACCACCGCCTCGGGTTTCATCACGGCCGGCATGGCGCCCACAAAATCGTTGAGGTCGGGCACGTGGGCCAGCACGTTGTTGCCCAGTAAAAGGTCGACCTGTTCGCCCTCGGCCGCGAGCGTGCCTGCCGTGGCGCGGTTGAAGAACAGTTCGCGCGTGTCGATGCCGCGCGCGCGCGCCGCCGCCGCCGTGTTGCCGCTCGGTTCGATGCCGAGGCAGGCAATGCCTGCCTGCTGGAAATACTGCAGCAGATAGCCATCGTTGCTGGCGATTTCCATCACGCGGCTGGAGCCGTCCAGGCCAAGGCGCGCCGTCATCTGTTCGACGTATGCGCGCGCGTGGGCCAGCCAGCTGCTCGAAAACGAGGAAAAATACACGTAGTTGGCGTGGAAGTGCAGTTCGGCGCGGGTGGTGTCGGCCAGTTGCACCAGCCAGCAGTGGTCGCACACCATGGCGTGCAGGGGATAGAACATCTCGCCCTCGGCCGCTTTGTCCGGCTCGACAAAGGCGTTCGACACGGGCGAGAGGCCCAGGTCGGCAAAGCTGTGGTGGAGAGCGGCGCCGCAGGCGCGGCAGGAGCGGGCGGGACTGTTCATGCGCAGAAGTGTTCCAGTTGCTGTTCGGTGAAAGCGCGCGCGCCGCCGGGGTCGCGCGCGGCCGCGGCGTACCAGGCGGCCGTCTGTTCGATGCCAAGCGCCAGCGGCCAGCGCACCTGCCAGCCGAGTTCCTGGCGCGCCTTGCTCGAATCGAGGTAGAGCAGGGCGGCTTCCTTGGCGGCATGCTGTTCGCCGTCGAGGCGCCAGGCCAGTTGCGGCCAGTGTTCCTGCAAGCTGCTCAAGAGGGTGGCGACCGAGATGTTGTCGGCGGCGTCCGGGCCGAAATTGTAGGCGCCGGCGCAGGACGTGTCGCCCGCGAGCAGACGGGCGGCCAGCAGCAGGTAGCCGTGCAGCGGTTCGAGCACGTGCTGCCAGGGCCGGGTGGCGTGGGGACTCCTCACCGGCAGCGCGCTGCCCTGCTGCATGGCGCGCACGGCGTCGGGAATCAGGCGGTCGACGCTCCAGTCGCCGCCGCCGATGACGTTGCCCGCGCGCGCGGTGGCGATCAGCGGGCCGCCGGCGGCAAAAAAGCTGCCGCGGTAGCTGTGCGCGACCAGTTCGGCGCCGGCCTTGCTGGCGCTGTACGGGTCAATCCCGCCGAGGCGATCGTTTTCGCGGTAGCCCCATGGCCAGTGCTGGTTTTCGTAGCATTTGTCGGTCGTCACCACCAGCGCCGCGCGCGCATCGGGGCAGGCGCGCAGCGCTTCGAGCACGTGCACGGTGCCCATCACGTTGGTCGACCAGGTTGTCACCGGATCGGCGTAGCCGTGGCGCACCAGCGCCTGGGCCGCCAGGTGCAGCACCAGCTCGGGCGCGGCGTCGGCCATGGCGCGCGTCAAAGCCGCCTGGTCGCGCACGTCGGCGATGTGGTGGCGCTCCAGGGTGTCGCTAACCCCCGCCAGTTCGAACATGGTGGGGGTGCCGGAGGGAGCCAGGGAATAGCCGGTGACGCGCGCGCCCAGCCGCGCCAGGAACAGGCACAGCCACGCGCCCTTGAAGCCGGTGTGGCCGGTGACGAACACGCGCCGCCCCTTGAAGGCCTGCGCGAGCGCGTCCATGCCGCTCACGCCCACACCTTCCATGGCGCCGTGCCGGACTGCCACATGTCTTCGAGCATGTTCTTTTCGCGCAGGGTGTCCATCGGTTGCCAGAAGCCGGCGTGTTCGTAGGCCATCAGCTGGTTTTGCGCGGCCAGCGCTTGCATGGGTTCGACTTCCCAGCTGCAATCGTCGCCATCGATCAGGTCGACCACGTCCGGCTGCAGCACGAAAAAGCCGCCATTGATCCAGCCGCCGTCGCCCTGCGGCTTTTCCATGAAGGCGGTGACGGCCTCGCCCTGGCGCACCAGCGCGCCGTAGCGCCCGGGCGGCTGCACGGCGGCCACCGTGGCCAGGCGCCCGTGCGCGCGGTGAAAGGCGATTTCGGCGGCGATGTCGATGTCGGCCACGCCGTCGCCATAGGTGAAGCAGAACGGTTTGCCCGGTTCCAGGTATTCGCGCACGCGCTTCAGGCGCCCGCCGGTGAGGGTGTCCGCACCCGTGTCGACCAGGGTCACGCGCCACGGTTCGGCATGCCGTTCGTGCACTTCCATGCGGTTGTTCTGCATGTCGAAGGTGACGTCCGACATGTGCAGGAAGTAGTTGGAAAAGAACTCCTTGATCAGGTAACCCTTGTAGCCGACGCAGATGATGAATTCGTTCACGCCGTGGTGCGAGAACACTTTCATGATGTGCCAGAGCATCGGTTTGCCGCCGATTTCGATCATCGGCTTGGGCTTGAGATGGCTTTCTTCGAGAATGCGGGTGCCCAGGCCGCCGGCCAGGATGACGGCTTTCATGACAGCGCTCCTTCATTGCTGGTGTTGCACCATTGTTCCCACATGCCGCGGTAGGCCTGCTCCAGATGGCGCGTGAAGCGCTCCATGTCCATCAGCGGACTGGCGCGGGTGCGCTCGCGCAGGCCGCTGCGCAACTGGCGCAGGCGGGCCGGGTCGAGCGCGAGTCCGGCGGCGATGCGGATATACGCCTCTTCGTCGTCGGCAATGAGCTCGTCGAGGCCGCCGTTGTGCAGGATCGTCACGCCCAGGCGCGAGATGAAATTGCTGCCGGCCAGGGTGACGAAGGGCACGCCCATCCACAGGGTGTCGAAGCTGGTGGTGCCGCCGTTGCAGGGGAAGGGGTCGAGCGCGATGTCGATCCGGTTGTACAGCACGAACTGGTTCTTGCGGTCGTTGGCGATCAGGATCAGGCGCGCCGGGTCGATGCCGAGGCCCGCGAAACGCGCCTGCACGCCTTCGCGCATGCCGGGGTTGTCCAGACCCAGGATTTCCAGCATCAGGCGCGCTTCCGGCACCTGCTGCAAGATCGCCGCCCACAGCACGATGGCCGGGTCGCTCACCTTGGCGTAATTGTTGAAGCAGCCGAAGGTGATGTAGCCATTGTCTTCATGCGGCGGATGGTCGATCACGGCCGGGCTGTTGGCGTGCGCGGCGTAGCAGCAAAACACTTCCGGCAGGCGCCACAGGGTTTCGACGTTAAAGTGTTCGCTCAGGCCCGGCGGCTCGGCAAAGGCGTCGGTCAGGCGGTAATCCATCGTGCTCAAGCCGGTGGTGGACGGGTAGCCGATGTAGGTCAGCTGCACCGGCGCCGGCTTGCGCGCGAACGCCAGCAGGCGGTTGCCGGCCGTGTGGCCGGCCAGGTCGACCAGGATGTCGATGCCGTCGGCGTGGATGCGCTCGGCCAGCTGCTGGTCGGACATGCTGCGGCACGGGATCCAGTGGTCGGCATCGGCGCGGATGCGGGCCGTGAATTCATCGTCGATCACATGGCTGTAGTAGCAGAACACCTCGACCTGCGCTTTGTCGTGCCGGGACAGGATCGGTTCGATGAAAAACGCGACCGCGTGGCGCCGGAAGTCGGGCGACACATAACCGATTTTCAGGCGCCTGGCGCGATCGAGGCCGGGCGCGTGCTGGAAGCGCTGGGCCGCCAGGCCTGGTTCGAACTGGGCGGCGAAGCGCAGGTGGAGCGCGAACAATTGTTCCTGGGTGATGCCGGCCGCGTACTGCATCGACAGCAGCAGGTTGTTGTGGGCCGCCGCATAGTTGGGCGCCAGCGCAATGGCTTGCTCGTACATCAGGCGCGAGGCGTCGGGCTTGCCCTGGTCTTTCAGCGCGCTGCCGAGGTTGTTGAAGGCTTCGGCAAAGCCGGGGCGCAGGGCGATGGCTTGCTCGAAGCAGCTGACCGCCTCGTCGTAGCGGCCCTGTTCCTTGTAGGCCACGCCCAGGTTGTTCCAGGCGTCGGCAAACTCCGGTTTGCGCAAGATCGCCTGCTCGAACGAGGCGATCGCTTCGCCCAGGCGGTTCATGTTGGCGAACGCCACGCCCAGGTTGAAGTGGGCGGCGGCGCTGTCGGGCCACATGGCCAGGGTCTTTTCGCACCAGGCCAGCGCCTGCACGTGGCGCTGCAGGTCGGCGTTGGTCAATGCCAGCATGGCGTACGGCTCGGCGTAGCCGGGTTTCAGGTGCACCGCGTTCTCGAAGCAGATCAGCGCTTCTTCGAGCCGGTAGCTGGCCTTGTAGGCGATGCCGAGGTTGCAGTACGCCTCGGCGTAGTCGGGGCGCACCGTGACGGCGTGCTGGAAGCGCTGGATCGCCGCCTCGGTTTCCTGCCGTTCCAGCAGGGCGCCGCCGAAGTTGTTGAGCGCTTCGGCAAAGTCGGGCGCCAGCGCCAGCGCGGCCTGGTAGGCGGCAACCGCTTCGTCGAGGCGGCCCAGTTCCCTGAGCGCGATGCCCATGTTGTTGTACGGCTGGACAAAGCGCGGGTCGATGGCCAGGGCGCGCCGGTAGCAGGCCAGGGCCTCTTCCAGCGCGCCCTGGGCCTGGCGCGTGACGCCGAGGTTGTAGTGGGCCGCGGCCAGCTCCGGCTGCTGTTCCAGGGCGGCCTCGAAATGCGCGGCCGACAAGTCCCACTGTTCTTGCTGCTGGTACAGCTCGCCCAGGTTGTTGTGCACTTCGGCAAAGCCGGGGCGCAGTTCGAGCGCCCTGGCGTAGCAGACCTGGGCTTCGTCCAGGTTGCCCATGAGCTTCAAGGTGTCGCCCAGGTTGCTGTACGCCTCGGCGTGCTCCGGCTGCAGCGCCAGCACGGCCAGGTAGCTGCCCAGCGCGTTGGGCAACTGGCCGCCGTCGCGCAGGGCGTGGCCGAGCTGCAGGTGGGCCTCGGCATTGTCCGGCGCCAGTGTCAGCAGGCGCTCGTAGCTGGCCTGCAGCTCGGGCAGCATGTGCAGGGCGCGGCAACTGGCATCGAGCGCGAAATAACAGGCCGGGTTGGCCGGCGCCTTGTCGATCGCGCGCCCCAGGGCGTCGATGGCTTCCTGGTGGCGGCCGCGCTGCTGGTGGAGCAGGCCGAGCAGGTGGAGGGCGTCGGCCCTGCCGTCCAGTTTGCGGTACAGCGCTTCCGCCTGGTCCAGCCGTCCCGCCCGGTGATGCTCCATGGCGATGTCCAGGGGGGAGGGCGGGGCGAAGGAAGCGGGTTTTTTCATGGGGCGCGGTCAGTCATCCTGGGTGAGGGGAGCGGGGGGGCGGTCGCGGTCAGTCGGCCACCACGACGCGGTTCTTGCCGGTTTGCTTGGCCTGGTACATGGCCTTGTCGGCGCGCCGCACCAGGCTGGCCTGGTCTTCGTTGGGCGCGCGCAGGGCCACCCCGGCCGAGAAGGTGATCAGTACTTTCTCGTTATCGTGCAGGAAAAAATGCTTGGTCAGGTCGCGCTGCAGGCGCGTCATGGTCAGCGAGGCGGCTTCGACATTCGTTTCCGGCAGCAGGATCAGGAATTCCTCGCCGCCGAAACGGGCGATCACATCCATCGAGCGGATGGTTTCCTTGACAATCTTGACCAGGTGCTTGAGGGCGGCGTCGCCGGCCAGGTGGCCGTAGGTGTCGTTGAGGCGCTTGAAGTCGTCCAGGTCGAGCATGGCGATGCACAGCGGCGTGCCGCGGCGGTCGGAGCGGGCCGTTTCGCGCTCGAACACATCGTCCAGGCCGCGCCGGTTCAGGCTGCCCGTGAGCTGGTCTTCGCGCACCAGCTCGCTCATGTGCTGGAGCTTGGCCTCCAGGGTGTGGATGCGCTGCTCGGCTTCCTGCACTTCCTGGCGCGCCAGCACCATGCGGTCGCGCGACTTGAGCGCTTCGGTCTGCACCAGGCGGGTTTCGCGCAGCACTTCCTCGAGAATCACGTTCAGTTCGGCGATATTGTCGGTGTGGCTGATCTTTTCGGAAAAGGAGCCGATCTTTTCGTGGAAGTCGCCGGTCGTGGTCGCCACGGAACTCAAGCGGTCGATGAAGGTGAGCATCATGTTCTTGACCGTCAGCTTGACGTCCGACAGGCTGTGCTTGAGCTGGCTCTGCTTGTAGATGACTTCCTTCAGGCTGCGGGTGGCGTCTTCCAGCGCGCGCTGGTCGATCGGGCCGGCGATGAGTTCCTGCACCGAATCGATCTGGCCGCGCAGCCAGCTGTCGTCGTCGAGCAGTTCGCTGACGTTTTCCAGCAGCAGCTTGAACAGGCGCAGCAGCAATTCCTGCTGTTCGCCGACGTCGCCGCTTTTAATATCGATCTGGTAACACAGCTGCTTGAGGCGCACGCTGACGTCGTTCAGGGCTTCGTCGGTGCCGGCCACCTTGACGGCGGCGCCCAGCGCTTCGGCTTCGGCCATCAGGGCCGGGGAATCGGCCAGCAGCGAGGCAACGGCGAAACTCAGGGTGCGGCTGAGCAGGTCGCGCAGGATCTTGGCGTCCGGCTCGTCGGACATGGCCGACAGCTCGATCCCGCCGCTCTTGCGGATGTGTTTCTCGAGCAGCTGGGTCAGGTTGCGCGCGTAGCCATCCCAGTCGCGCGTCTTGACCGCGCGCGCGAAGCGGCGCCCGAAATCGGCCAGTTCGCCCGGCGTCTCGCTCAGTTTGGCCGCGAAGTCGCCCAGCACGTTTTCGGCGCCCGCGCCGGCCTCGGGCGCGGGCGGCGCAGCCTCGGACGCGCGCGCGGGGGGGGCCTCGGCGATGCCGGCGATTTCGTTATAGATCTCGCGGTAGGCTTCCGGGGTTGGCGCGATGCGGCGCGTGGCCAGGCGCCGGAATGCCTCGCGCGCGATCTCGGCGGGATTCTGGGCGCTGGCGGGGTTCGGCGTTGTGGACATGGTAAAACAGTGCCTCAGTCAGGTTTGGCGTTGATGTGCCAATGATAAGCGAGTTTGTTTCCTGCCATCTCTAGAATAGAGGCGGATAAGGCATCTTACTCCAGAGCATTAACATGGCGCGCAGTACAGGAAAAACTTATTCGATCAACTGGTTTTTGATCGCATAGTGCGTCAATTCGGCACTGTTCTTCAGTTTCATCTTGACAAGCAGGCGCGAGCGGTATTCGCTGATGGTCTTCACCGACAGCGACAATTCCTTGGCGATCGCCCCCACCGTCTTGCCGGAAGCGATCATGGTCAGGGTCTGGTATTCGCGGTCCGACAAGGTGTCGTGCAGCGGCGTGTCGTGGTTCTCGCCGACCGCGCTGGCCAGTTCCTGGGCCAGGGCGGCGCTGACGTACTTTTGCCCGCTGGCGACCTGGCGGATGGCGGTGACCAGTTCGCGCGGCGCGCTCTGCTTGGTCAGGTAGCCGGCCGCGCCGGCCTTGAGCGAGCGGATCGCGTACTGGTCTTCGCGGTGCATCGACAGCATCAGCACGGCCAGTTCGGGATGCTCCTTCTTGACCAGCTTGAGCACCTCGATGCCGCTGCGGTCGGGCAGGGAAATGTCGAGCAGCATCACGTGGCACCTGGCCTTGCGCACATGCTTGATCGCGTCGACCCCGTCTTCGGCTTCGCCGGCGACGATGATGTCGGGCGACTCGGCCAGGATTTGTTTCAAGCCTTCGCGCACGATCGCATGATCGTCGGCGATGAAGACCCGGATGATGGCTTTGTCGGTCATTGCAGCTTCTTACTCGGTTCGGGTGGCGCTGGGCGCCGGTGGTACAAGGTGGGCCGGGACGGCCGCGTCTGGCTGCGTAATATCGTCTGGCTCGGCGGACTCGGGCGTTTCATCCCCTATTATCCTCGCTCTGGCCATACTCAGCTTAATTTTGATGGTCACCACCGTGCCGCCGCCGGGCGCATCGGCCAGGGCCATGGTCCCGCCCAGCGCCTGGGCCCGCTCGCTCATGCCGCGCAGGCCGAACGATTGCGGCTTCTGGCGGTCGGCCTGGGCGATGCCGGCGCCGTTGTCGGCAATCGTCAGGACGATGTGCTGGCGCAGCAATTGCAGGCGCACCCCGACCCGGCTGGCGTGCGCATGCTTGGCGATATTGGTCAGCGCTTCCTGGAAAATCCGGAACAGCGCTGTCGCATGGTCCAGGTGCAGGTCGATTTCCTTGTCCGGACAGGTGAAGCTGCAGGCGATGCCGTTCTGCTTTTCGAATTCCTTGACCTGCCATTCGAGCGCGGCGACGATGCCGAAATCGAGCATCGACGGGCGCAGGTCGAGCGAAATGCGGTGCACCGCGTCGATGGTGCGGTCGACCAGCGAGTCGACATAGGCGGCGCGCTCGGCCAGCTGCGGCTGGTCGGGCGGCAGGCGCTGGGTCAGCATCATCAGGGCCATCTTGATGGCGGTCAGGTTGCCGCCCAGGTCATCGTGGATTTCGCGCGCGATGCGGGTGCGCTCCTGTTCCTTGACGTGTTCCAGGTGGGCGGCCAGTTCGGCCAGGCGGGCGCGCGAGCGCGTCACTTCCAGCTGTTCGAGCTTGCTGGCCGTGATATTGGTCATCAAGCCTTCCCAGTGCACGCTGCCGGGGTGTTCGGGCATGGCGCGCGGGGTGGAACGCAGGTTGATCCATTTCTGGTCCTTGTATTCGTGGATCCAGACCCGGCCTTCCCAGTTCCAGCCGGACAGGCTGGCGGCCGAGGCGTGCATGGCGTCGAGGTAGCTCTTGCGGTCTTCCGGCAGGATCAGTTCGATGAAGCGCCCGGGTTCGGCCTGCAGCTCGGCGGCGGACAGGCCGAGCAGGGCGGCGCAGCCCTCGCTCAGGTAGGGAAACGCCACCCGGCCGTCCGCATGCAGTTCGAACTGGTACACCAGCGCCGGGGTGTTGCTGACGAACGGCTTCATGGTGTGGGCGATGGTGGGTGGAACTGGGCTCATCAAGGGTCGGCGGAAGAATAATGCTTGGAATCATACGGGAAAAACGGCGGGGTCTGCTGTCCCCTTGCACCGCGATGGCGCGACCGGCGCAGGGTTCGTTTCAGTGCTGACAAGCTGGCTAAATCTTTTTACAACTAATGTAAGAATTAAACTTGACGACTGGTAATCATTTCTATAAAACAATGTACTTACATAATTTACAGGATGATTTCATGGCAAATTCCATCGTCGGCGATAGTGGCAATAATTTCCTGCCTGGTACCTGGGGTGACGATCTCATGGAGGGCAAGGGCGGCGCCGACATGCTCGACGGCATGAATGGCAACGATACCCTGATCGGCGGCACCGGCGACGACACCATCGACGGTGGCCCGGGCAGCGATACCGTCGTGTTCAACCGGGGCGACGGCCAGGACACCCTGCGCGCATTCGGCACCATGCCCGGCATGCACGACCGGCTCGTGTTCGGCGACGGCATCGCGCCGGCCGACATCTACCTGCAGCGTCTCGGCGCCGGCCTGTACATTGAAATCCGCGGCACCATGGACCGCATCCTGGTCGAGCGCTTCTTCGACCGCCCCCAGGACATGAACGGCGTGCCGGTGCAACAGGGCGCCATCGAGCAGATCGTGTTCGCCGACGGCATGCAGTGGAACCGTGAAACCATCCTGACCCGGCTTGCGCTCGACAGCATGCCGCTGACCACCCTGGGCGAGCTGGACGACCGTTTTTACGCTTACGGCAATGTGGACGCCGGCGCCGGCAACGACACGGTCGACGGCCACGCCGCCTATATCGACGGCGGCGCCGGCGACGACGTGTTGACCAATATGGGCGGCCCGCATGGCGCGGTGCTGCTGGGCGGCTCCGGCAACGACCGGATCCAGGCCGGCCCCGTCGACGATATCATTGACGGCGGCAGCGGCAACGATAGCCTGGATGGCGGCGCCGGCAACAATACCTATCTGTTCAGCCGCGGCTGGGGTGAGGATCGCCTGCAATTGGCGCCGCCACAGAGCTGGGAGCAGTCCCGCCACAACATCGTGCTGGCCGACGTGCTGCCGGGCGCCATTGCGCTGGACCGTTCCGCGCAAGGCATGGGCAACGATTTGCTGATGACCCTCAGGGGCGGCGGCGACAGCCTGACCGTGGCCGACTTTTTCTCGAACCGCGGCATCACCACCATTACCTTTGCCGACGGCACGCTATGGAGTTCCGAACAGATCGAGCAGGCCAGCATGCGCCCCATGATGCCCGACGTGGTCGGCGGCAGCGCGCCGGACACGCTGTACGGCAGCTGGGAGAGCGACATGCTGTCCGGCGGCGACGGCGACGACCACCTGTTGGGCATGGATGGCAACGATGTCCTGATCGGCGGAAATGGCAACGACTTCCTGAGCGGCGGCAACGGCGACGACACCCTGATTCCCGGCGCCGGCTTCGACCACCTCGAACCGGGTGCGGGCAACAACATGATTCTGTTCGGGCGCGAGAATGGCCAGACGGTACTGCTGCCCGGGCCGCTCAACGATACCCGCAACACGGTCGTGATGGCGGCCGATGTGCGCCCGTCCGATGTCACCCTGGCGGCCCAAGGCCCGCATCAGGTGCTGCTGCGCATCGCCGGCAGCAACGCGACGCTGCAAATGGACTTGGTTACCGAACCCCTCCCGTCCGGACCGGTCCAGTGGCACTTGCCGGCGCAGTTGCAGTTCGCCGACGGCACCCGCTGGGACAGTGCCAGGCTGATCGAGATGAGCCTGACCCAGACCGGCGACGAGGGCAATAATGTGCTGGAGGGCTACCCCGAGCGCAATGACCGGATCGACGGCAAGGGTGGCCACGACATGCTCAACGGCTGGAGCGGCGACGATCTGCTCTTCGGGCGCGACGGCAACGATCACCTCGACGGCGGCGACGGCAACGATACCCTCGACGGCGGCGCCGGCGACGACGTGCTGGTGGGCGGCCCCGGCAGCGATCTTTTGCGCGCCGGGACGGGCCACGATTTCCTGATGGGCGGCGCCGGCGACGATACCTATGTCTTCGCCCTCGGCGATGGCGTGACGCTGGTCGACGAACTGTCCCACAACGGCGGGCCAGGCAATGTACTGCAGTTCGGCGCCGGCATCACCGCCGCCGACCTGCGCTTTGTCTCGGCGGGCACGGAGCAGCACATCTATTACGGCGCGACCGACCAGATCAAGCTGTTCAATCGCGGCGTGGGTTTTGATCGCATCGACTTTGCCGACGGCACCTCCACCACCATCGGCCAGCTGAACGGGCACGCGCCAGTGCTGCAGACCCCGCTGAACGATGCCGATGTGCGCGTCGGCAGCCCGTTCACGCTGCAGATCAAACCAGGCATCTTTACCGATGTCGATGCGGGTGACGTGCTCACCTACAAGGCCGCGCACGCCGGCGGCGGCGCCTTGCCGTCCTGGCTGTATTTCGACGCAGTCAACGCCATCTTCGTCGGCACGCCGGGCAACACCGACGTGGGCAGCTTCGAGGTGCTCCTTACCGCCACCGACACCACGGCGCGCTCGGCCACCGACACCTTCAGGATGACGGTCGCCGCCGCCAACGTGTCCCCGACGCTAGTCTGGTCGGGCGGCAATGTCACGCTCAAGGAAGGGTACGGTTTTTACCAGCGCCTTCCGGACTTCAAGGATGCCAATCCGGGCGACGTGCTGAGCATTGCGCTCTCCAGTGCGGACGGCAGCGCCCTGCCGACATGGATGGCGCACGATGTCGCCCAGTACGGCCTGACGGGCAGCGCCGGCTACGATGCGGCAGGCACCTACGGTATCCGGGTCACGGCGACCGACCAGGGCGGCCTGTCCGCCGTCAGCACGTTTGACGTGATCGTCACCGACGTCAACCGCGCCCCCGTGCTGGCCAAGGCGCTGCCGGACGCGGCGGCGAGCGCCGGCACGGCCTTCGCACTCACCATTCCGGCCGGCAGCTTCAGCGACCCGGACACGTATGACGCGCTGGCGCTCACGGCCAAGCTGGCCAGCGGCGCGGCGCTGCCGTCATGGCTCAAGTTCGACGCCGCCAGCGCCACCTTCAGCGGCACGCCCGGCCATGCCGACAGCGCCGTGCTCGACATCACCGTGAGCGCCACCGACCAGGGCGCCATGGCGGCCAGCGACGTGTTGCGCCTGACGGTGACCGACGTCAATGTGGCGCCGACCGTCTCCGCGCCGGGCAATGGCGGCAGCGTGGCCGAAGGCAAGGCATTCTCGGTGTCCGCACCGGTTTTCCAGGACGCCAATCCGAACGACGTGCTCAGCGTCGTGGTGACCCGCGCCGATGGCAGCGCGCTGCCGGCGTGGATGTCGTACAGCCCGGCGACGATGACCATCAACGGCACGGCCGGCTACAGCGATAGCGGCAGCTATGCGCTCAAGGCCACCGCGACCGACCAGGGCGGCCTGTCGGCATCGAGCCTGTTCGACATCACCGTCGCCAATACCAACCGCGCACCGGTGCTGGCGGCGCCGCTCGCGGCCAAGACGCTGGCCGACGGCGTGGCTTTCACCTACAGCGTGCCGACGGCGACCTTTGCCGATCCCGACGCGGGCGACACCGGCAGCTACAGCGCCGGCGCGCTGCCGGCGTGGCTGTCGTTCAATGCGACAACGCGCACCTTCAGCGGTACTCCGGCCTCCAGCGACGCCGGCAGCAGCAACGTCCTCGTGCGCTACACCGACGCCGGCGGCCTGGCGGCGACGGCGAGCCTGGCGCTGACCATCACCCAGACCGCTAGCGTGACGCTGACCGGCACGGCCGGTGACGATATCCTCACCGGCAAGGCCAACAACGACACCCTGTTCGGCTTGGCCGGCAACGACCGCCTCGACGGCGGCCATGGTGCCGACAGCATGGCTGGCGGCAAAGGCAACGATACCTATATGGTTGACCAGACGGGCGATGTGGTGACCGAAGCGGCGGGCGAGGGCACCGATAGCGTGAGTACCGGCCTGAGCTACGTGCTGCCGGCCAACGTGGAAAACCTGACCCTGACCGGCAGCGGCGCGGTCAATGGCAGCGGTAACGCGCTGAACAACGCGATCACCGGCAATTACCTCGCGAACGTGCTCGACGGTGGCGCGGGTGCCGACACCCTGGCCGGCAACAACGGCAACGATACGTATTACGCCGATCACGTGGACGACATCATTACCGAGTGGGCCGGCAATGGCTTCGATCAGCTGTTCAGTTCGGTTACCAAGACGCTGGCGCACAACGTGGAAGTGCTGACCCTGACGGGCACGTTGGCCATCAACGGCATGGGCAATCCGACCAACAACCTGATCAAGGGCAATGGCGCGGACAACACCCTGAGCGGCAACCTGGGCTACGACATCATGCTGGGCGGCGCAGGCAACGACCGGCTCAACGACACGTCGAAAGAGTCGAACGTGTTTCATGGCGGTGCGGGTAACGACTCCCTGTCGGGCGGCGTCGCCAGGGAACTGTTCATCGGCGGCACGGGCAACGACAGGATCGACGTCCAGACCGGGGTCGACCTGCTCGCCTTTAACAAGGGCGATGGGCAGGACCAGGTGCTGGCGTTCGGCGGCAACGACGACACGCTCTCGCTCGGCCATGGCATCGTGTATGCCGATCTGTCGCTGAAAAAAGCCGGTGCCGCGCTGGTGCTGACGATCGGCGCGAGCGACCAGATCACCTTCACCAACTGGTACGGTTCGAGCGGCGGCAGCGTGTCGACCTTGCAGGTGGTGACCGCCGGCGGCGCCGATTACGTGCCCGGCTCGGCCAGCGCGATCAACGACAACAAGGTCGAGCTGTTCGACTTTGCCGGCCTGGTCGGCCAGTTCAACCAGGCGCGCATCGCCGACCCTTCCTTGACCAGCTGGAGCATGGCGGCATCGCTGGCGGCGTTTTCGCGCGGCGGCAGCGATAGCGCGGCCATCGGCGGCGACCTCGCTTACCACTACGCGGTCGACGGCGACCTGTCGGCAGTGGGCATGAACGCCGGGCTGGCCATCATCGGCAGCGCGACCTTCGGCAGCGGCATGCAAACGCTGCTGGCCGGCGCTGCGCTGGCCGATATGTCGCCGATGCTGTACTAAGCGGCGGCGTCCGCCAGGGGGAAATGCCTTACACTGGAGCGATGAAAAAACTCCTGTTCTCCCTGCTTGTTTGCCTGTCTGCCCAGTTGTGCCAGGCGGCCGACGCCCGCTTCACGGTGGTGACGGTCGATCCTGCGCGCCAGGACCTGCGCCTGTTTCTCAATGACGAGACGGGCCAGCCCTTCAAGGGCTTCGGCCGCCTGCAGGAGTGGCTGCAGGAGCGCAAGCAGCGGCTGGTATTTGCCGTCAACGCCGGCATGTACCACCCGGGATTCGCGCCGGTGGGTTTGCATGTGGAAAATGGCAAGGAACTGGCGCCGCTGAACCTGGCCGATGGCAAGGGCAATTTTTTCCTCAAGCCGAATGGCGTTTTCTTTTTGACCAAGAGCGGGCCGCAGGTGCTCGAGTCGACGGCCTACGCGGCGCAGGCCGCGCAGGTGCGGCTGGCGACCCAGTCCGGTCCCATGCTGGTTATCGACGGCAGGATGCATCCGCGCTTCGAGGCGGACTCACACTCGCGCCACGTGCGCAATGGCGTCGGCGTGCTCGATGGCAAGGCGATTTTTGTGATCAGCAACGTGCCGGTCACCTTGCACGAATTCGCCGCCTACTTCCGCGATACGCTCCATTGCAAGAACGCCCTGTACCTGGACGGCTCGATCTCGAGCCTGTTCTCGACCGAACTGGGGCGTGCCGACTTCGGCCCGCCGCTGGGACCGATCCTGGGCGTGGTGGAGCCGGCCCAGCGCTGAGGCAGGCGCTGTCGCCTGCCTCAGCGCGTGCCTGCATCAGGCCTTGCGCGCTTTCCTGCGCGCCGCGCCGATCACCAGCAGGCCGGCCGCCAGCATGCCATACGTTGCCGGTTCAGGTACCGGCGACGTCGGGGTGGCGCCATCGTGGGCCAAGCTGATCATGGTGCTGGCGTAAAGTGTTCCGGTGGCGACGGCCGCTCCCGAACTGAGCGCGCCTTCCAATAGCCGGCTGCCATTTCCCTCATTGCTATCGAAGCCCGTGTGAAATTCGCTGAATCCACTCACCCCGTTGATGGTCGAAAACAACTGGCCGCTCATGCGGGCATTCGACGATGCCCGATCGATCCCATCCTCATCCAGGAAAGCATCGGCTTGTGCCGAAAACAACAGCCTGGTCGAAGGCGACAGGGTGAAGTAGAGGCTTTGCGCCGTGTGGGCGTGCGCCGCCAAGCTCGATGGTAGCGAATTCACATGCGCTTCCACATGCATGCCGGTGGGCGCACTGGTCGCGCTGGCGCTGCCAGTGGCGTAAGCGCCGCTGATCGTCCCGTAATCATCCAACAAATCATGGTCCTCCCTCTGGATTTCATGATACGTGAAAACATTGACAGCGCGTAAATAGGGTATCGCCCGGACAGGAAGCGCCTGCGCCATTACAATGAGACGCATGAATAAAGCATTTGTCAAAGAATCGGATAACGACGACGAGGAAGCCATTGCGCTGGCGCAAGCCATTCCCGCGGGCGCCAAGAATTACATCACGCCGGCCGGCTACCAGCGCATCAAGGATGAGCTGCTGCAGCTGATCGATGTCGAGCGGCCCGAGGTGGTCAAGGTGGTGCACTGGGCGGCCTCGAACGGCGACCGCTCGGAAAACGGCGACTACATCTACGGCAAGCGGCGCCTGCGCCAGATCGACGGGCGCATCCGCTTCCTGACCAAGCGCATGGATTCGGCCGCCGTGGTCGATCCCAGCGTTCAACATGGCAATGACCAGATTTTCTTTGGCGCCACCGTCACCTATTGCAACAGCGCGGGCGAGGAGCACACCGTCACCATCGTCGGCATCGATGAACTCGATCCGCTGAACGGCAAGATCAGCTGGGTCTCGCCGGTGGCGCGCGCCCTGACCAAGGCCAGGGAAGGCGATCTGATCACCTTGCAGACGCCGCTCGGCCCGGATGAGCTGGAAGTGCTCAGCGTGCGCTATCCGGCCCCCGCCGGAGATTGATTTTTCATTTTAGCGAGTTGCCGATGTCGATTTCCCATGCCACTTTCAACCACGCCCTGCGCATACCGCTGGCGGCCGAGGTCCACTCGCGCCCGTCGCTGCGCCTGAACGGCTCCGAAACGCTGACCCACCTGGCAGTCTATGCGCGCGAGGAGGGTGATGCCGATGCGCATCAGCTGGCATGCCAGAACCGGTTGCTTGCCGGCCTGTGCCGTCACTTCGGGGTGGCGCCGCCGCATCCGCAAGCGCGCTATTTCTTTCACGATTTCGGCAATTTCCGCCTGCAATGGGAATCGCACACCGAGTTTTCCACCTACACCTTCGCCGAGCAGCGCGCCAAGCCGGTCGCCGCCGAGCAGGCGTTCGAGCAGGTGCCGCTGCGCCATGTTCCCGATGAGTGGCTGCTGAGCCTGGAAGGCACGGTGATGGCCGCCACCCACGTGAGCTTGCAGCAGGTCAGCGCCTCGCTGACCGAGATGCGCCACGTGTTCGCCGGCAATCTGCTGGTCGGCTGCGACAGCCAGAATTTCGCCAAGGTCTGGACCGATTTCGCGATCGCGCCCGATGGATTTGGCAGGGTGGTGATCCAGGACCTGGGCATGCAGTACCAGCAGGCCGGGCGCCTGGTGCAGCGGGTGCTGGAAATTGAAACCTACCGCATGATGGCGCTGCTCGGCTTGCCGCAAGCGCAGCTGGCCGCCCCCGTGCTCAACGGCATCGAGGCGGACCTGGCGCGCTTGTCGGCCGGCATGACCGATGCCGGCGACGCGGTATCGGACGCCCCCGACGCCCCTGACGACGAGCGCGAATTGCTGCACAAAATCACGGTGCTGGCTGCGCGCATGGAAAAGCTGGCGCTGGAAAACAGTTACCGTTTCGCCGCCTCAAAAGCGTATTACCGGCTGGTGCAGGCGCGCATCGAGGAGTTGCGCGAAGCCCGCATTCCGGGCGTGCCGACCATCCGCGAATTCATGGACCGGCGCCTGGCCCCGGCCATGAACACGTGCGAGTCGACCGTGCGGCGCCAGGAAGCGCTGGCCGAGCGCATCGGCCGCACCAACGACTTGCTGCGCACGCGCGTGGGCATCGTGCAGGAGCAGCAAAACCGGCGCATCCTGGAGTCGCTCAACGCCCGCGCGGCCCAGCAGCTGCGCTTGCAGCAGGCGGTGGAGGGCTTGTCGGTGGTGGCCATTTCCTACTATTCGATCGGGCTGATCGCGTATGCGGGCAAGGCCATGAAGGCGGCCGGCGTGCCGATCAACCCGGACATGGTGACCGGCGCCGCCATGCCGGTGATGCTCGCCGTTGTCTGGCTGGGGCTGCGCCGCATGCATCACCACGTGAGCCGCTAGGCTTACTCGCTTGCCAATGTGGCGCGGCCCGGCTGCTGGTCGACCGGCTTGCCTGGCGCGAAGATCCAGGACGTGGTGGAAAAGGCCAGGTCGGACCAGCTGACGCCGTTGTCGTGGGATTCGCTGCGCAGCACGGCGCTGACCGTGCAGACAGGCGGCTTGACGCCGCGAGGGTCGCCGCCGCCGCAGCCCTCGGGCACGACCGGGTATTCCAGCGCCATCACGTTGTTGCGCCGGGTCACCGCGGCAGGCGGTTCGGCTTGCCTGCCCCAGGTCAGGTTCTGCCCCTTGAGCGACGCGCTGACTTCGGGCGGCAGCGCCTCCGGATACTAGATCTTGTCCGGATACGTAAAACGCGTGAAGCGCTTGCGGTCCCGGTCGAGCATGGTGATGCCGATGTAGGGAACGCCATTGGCCACGCCGGCGCTGCCGCAGATCTCGTCTCGCTTGGGTCTCGGAACGTCCGCCAGGAACGTGAGCATCGACAGTTCGGGTTCCACGTCGATGGCTGCGCGGCCGGGTGCGGCGACATAGGCAAGCGAGACCAGTTGCACGAAGATCGACCTTTCGCCGCGCCATTCGCGCTTGATCTCTTCGTCATCCGGCTGCTTACCGGAGAGAATAAATTCGGATTGATCGGGCAGGCGGCAACGCATCACCAGTGGCTTGCCCTGTGCCAGCACAATTCGCCGGTCCCGGCGTTTGTCTTCATCGGGTGCAAAGCCTGGCCTGGCGGCGTCCGGCTGGTCCAGCGCCGATTTGCCGATGGTGAACAATTTGGATGCGCTGGTGACGACCGGCTCGCTCCATCTGTCCCCCTGGTCGGTCGATTGCATTTGCAATACGTGCGACAGCGGCGCGCGGTACACATCGGCATCCGCGTAGTGGCCCAGGTAGCGGCGCGTGAGCGCTTCTTCGAGCACCCACGTGGTGCCGAGTACCGCCACGCGCCTGTAGCCGGTATAGTTCAGGGCTTCCCGGGCGGAGCCGCGATTGGCCTGTGTTTCGACCTCTTCATCGTGAGGACGGTGCGCTTTCAACGACGCGACCTGGCCCTTGGCGATGCTGCGGTACTGCCCCTTGCCGAAAGCGGGTGCATGGACGCTGTCGCCCCTGACATAAAATTTGGCGCACATTGCCGCCGGCGTAGCCGCGTCGTCGGGGCGCTCCAGCGATGTGCTTCCCAGATCGACCGGTGCGGCGCCGCCCGGTGCGAGGTAGCGCGTGTCGTACCTGGTAGCGCAGCCTGCCGGACGGACTCCGGCAGGCGCTTTGCAGTGCGCCTCCATCACAATACGGCCGCCCTGGGGCAGCACGCATTCCAGGGTGTCCCGGGCAAAGCCGGACCGGGCATGCAGGCCCAGCACCAGCACGGTCACGAGGGCGGTTTTCATTCGGTGCATTCTTCTTTCAGGCATGGCTGCTCAAGCGGCGTGGCGCCGCTCTCGTCGCGGTTGCGGTAATTGCGCAGGCTGCGCGCGGAAGGGTGGGCGAGGCCGGCTTGCCGCGCAAGCGCCATGCCGGTCTCGAAAAAGTAGGGCGCGGCCTCGATACTGGCCGGCTGCCAGGTGTCGCCACGGTCGCTCGAGCTCATGCGCAGCACGGCGCTCACCGGGCATTGCTGGGCATTGGTTTCGGCGCAGGCGGGAACGTCGGTCGCGTACAAGGGCAGCTCCTGCACCAGCTTGCCCTGGCGGATGGCCAGGGCGCCGTTTTTGCCCATCACGCGCAAGCCGCGCTGGGTTAACAGAGCATCGATACGCTTTTGTTCCTCTTTGTCGAGGTCGCTCTTGCCGGTGCGCGCCGGTACCCAGAAGCGTTTTTCTCCCGGCATGCGCAGGGACAGACCGGTACCCGGCTGGCCCTGGTGGCTGCCCAGGCGGGAGCACAGAAGTTCCAGAGTGCGCCGTTGCTGCAAATTCAGATATTCCAGGTTTGCGCCCGTGTACACCAGATTGCCGGTGCCGCGCGCGCGGTAATACACCTTGAAGTCTTGCTGGTCGTCGCGGTGGGTGCGACGGCTCGAGAAGTCACCCGGCTGCGCCCAGTCATGTTTTGCCTGCAGGATGAAAGCGCCGCCTTCGGCCAGCTCGCATTCGACAGTTTCGGTGCGCTCGACGGCGCAGGCCTGGCCCATGAACGCGGCGGCAAGGCAGAAGGAGAGCGTGTGCAGAAAACAGCGATAACCCATGGAGTTGCTTCCGGAAAGGTGATGGAGGTGGGCAGGCTTACCGGCGTTGCAGCGTGGCCCTGCCGGGCTGCTGTTCGAGCGCCTTACCTTGCGTGAAGATCCAGGAGGTTTTGGATACGGCCAGGTCTGACCAGCTGACCCCGTTGTCATGCGATTCGCTGCGCAGCACGCCGCCGACCGGGCAGACGGGGACCTGGTCGCCCCGGGCACCGTTGGCGCAGGCGTGCGACACGAGCGGGTATTCCAGCCCGATCAGCTTGCCCCGGCGGCTGACTGCCACGTTGATGCCATAAGTCAGTTCCTGACGCATCAGCATCTCCCTGACCTGGCGCGGCGGGTCGCCCGGAAACCAGATCTTCTCCGGATAGTCGAATCGGGTGAAGCGCTTGCCGTCCTGGTCGAGCATGGTGATGCCGATGTAGGGAACCCCGTTGGCAAGGCCGGCGCCGTTGCAGACCTGATCCTGCGCGGGACCCGCGGCCGCCGTCGGCAAGCCCATGAGCAAGGCCAGGTCGGGGTCCACGCTGATGGCGGCGCGGCCCGGTGCGGCCACATAGCTGACCGAGGCGAGCGGCACGAAGGGCTGCAGTTCGCCGCCGGACTGGCGGTTCTCATCTTCGTCATCCTGCAACATGCCGGAGAGAATAAATTCGGATTGATCGGGCAGGCGGCAACGCAATACCAGCTGCTTGCCTTGTTCCAGCAGCGCGCGCCGTCCCTGGCGTTTGTAGGCGATGGTCGAGGCAGCGGGTTTGGCGGCGTCCGGCTGGTCCTGCGCCGATGTGCCGATGGCGAATAATCTGGACGCGCTGGTGATGACCGGGGCGCTCCAGCTCTTGCCTTGGTCGGTGGACAGCGTTTGCGACACGTGCGACAGCGGCTGCCGGTAAAAATCGGCATCGGCATAGTGGCCCCAGTGCCAGCGCGTGAGCGCGTCTTCGACCACCCAGGTGGTGCCCTGCACCGCCATGCGCGTATAGCCGGGACGGCTCAGCGCACGCCGGGCCGATTCGCGGTTGGCCTGCTTTTCCACTTCTTTGTCGTAGTGCGGTTTCGCTTCCAGGGAAGCAAGCCGGCCCTTGGCGACGGTACGGTATTGGCCATACTCGGCGCCGCCCGCATGCACGGCACCGTCGCGGACATAAAAATTGGCGCACATTTGCGCCGGCGTACCCGAATCGTCGGTGCGGCGCATCGAGGTGATGCCCAGCTCGACCGGCGCGGCCCCGTCCGGCCCGAGGTAGCGCGTGGCGTACTGCGTATCGCAGGTTGCCGGGTCATTGCCGTACAGCGCTTTGCAATCTCCCTCCATCACGATGCGGCCGCCCTGGGGCAGCACGCATTCCAGCCGGTCCTGGGCAAAGCTCGAGTGGGCGTGCAGGCCCAGCACCAGCGCGGTCACAAGGGATGTTTTCATTCGGTGCATTTTTTCTGGCATGGCTGCTCAAGCGGCTCGGCGCCGTTCTCGTCGCGGTTACGGTAGTTGCGCAGGCTGCGCGCGGAAGGGCGAGCCACGCCGGCCTGCCGCGCGAGCGCCACGCCGGTCTTGAAGAAATAGGGCGCGGTTTCGATGCTGGCCGGCTGCCAGGTTTCGCCCCGGTCGCTTGACGTCGTGCGCAGCACGGCGCTCACCGGACACTGCTGAGCGTTGCGGTCGGCGCAGGCCGGCGCGTTGGTGTCGTACAAGGGCAGTTCCTGCACCAGCTTGCCCTGGCGGATGGCCATGGCGCTGTTTTTATCCATCAGGTGCAAGCCGCGCTGCTTCAACTGCGCATCGATGCGCTGCTTTCCCACTTCGTAGAGGTCGCCCATGCCGGTGGGCGCCGGGACCCAGAAGCGTTTTTCTCCCGGCATGCGCAGGGAAGCACCGGTGCCCGGCTGTTCTTCGTATATGCCCAGGCGGGCGCACAGGGCTTCCATATTGGCGCGTTGGTCCAGGCGCTGATGTGCCAGTTCTGCGCCGGTGTCCACCAGTTCCCTGCTGCCGCGCGCGCGGTAGGACACCTTGAAACCGCTCTGGTCCTCGCGCGCGCTGGCATGGCGCGCGAACACCGCCAGCGGGGTCCACTGATGTTTCGCCTGGAGGATGAAGGCACTGCCATCGGCCAGCTCGCACTCGACGGTTTCGGTGCGCTCGACGGCGCCGGCGCTGCCCATGAACGCAAGCGCAAGGCAAAAGGGGAGCGTGCTGAACAAACGGCGATAGGCCATGGAGACTCTTCCGACAGCTGACAAGGGTGGATGCGAGTAGCGATGTTAACACATGATCAACATGCGGCATCGATCGGATGCCACGTCACATAGTTGAATCCGAAATCGTGGGGCGGCCGAATAAAGGATGAGACCGCAGTTTATTTCACCGCTTTCCCACTTCATCACAGGCCTGCCCATGCACGATTACCGACTTGTACGCCATCCTTTTTGTGCCTTGCTGCTGGGCGCCTCGGCCCTGGTCCACGCCGGCGAGCCAGCGGAACCGCTGCCGCAAGTGGTGGTGGCCGCCTCGCGCGTCAGCCAGCTCGGCGTGGCCGATTCCGCCAATGCCGGCCTGGTCACCCAGCAGCAACTGGCGGCGCGCTCGGTGTACCGTCCCGGCGAGCTGCTGGAAGCCACGCCCGGGCTGATCGTCAGCCAGCACAGCGGCGAGGGCAAGGCCAACCAGTTTTACCTGCGCGGCTTTAACCTCGACCACGGCACCGACTTGCGCACTACGGTGGACGGCATGCTGGTCAACCAGCGCAGCCACGCCCACGGGCAGGGCTGGACCGACCTGAACTTCCTGATTCCCGAACTGGCCAACCGCCTGGAATACCGCAAGGGCCCGTACCATGCCGACGAAGGCGACTTCGCGGCCGCCGGCGCGCTGGCGGTACGTTACGCCGACACCCTGCCGGAAGGCATCGCCAGCCTGGGCCTGGGGCAGAACGGCTACCGGCGCGCGCTGCTGGCCGATTCGCCCGCGCTCGGCAAGGGCAGGCTGCTGTACGCGCTGGAATCGTTCCATAACGACGGGCCGTTCACCCGCGGCGACGATTACAACAAGGTCAACGGCGTGCTGCGCTTCAGCCAGGGCGACGCCGCCAATGGCTTGAACCTCACGGCCATGGCCTACCGGGCGCGCTGGAACGCGAGCGACCAGATTCCCCGGCGCGCGCTCGCCGATGGCCGCCTGGGGCGCTTCGACACGGTCGACGCCAGCGACGGCGGCAGTGCGCGCCGCTACAGCCTGTCCGGCGGCTGGCACGCCGCATCGGCGGCCGGCGTGACGAAGGTGAATGCGTCGGTGGCGGCGAACCGGCTTGAGCTGTACTCGAACTTCACCTATTTCCTGGACGACCCGGTCAACGGCGACCAGTTCAGCCAGCCGGACCGGCGCGTCACCAGCGCCCTGAACGCCGAGCACCGCTGGGGCAGCCACCGGGTCGGCGTGCAGTTCCAGAACGACAATATCCACAACGGCCTGTACGACACCGTCGCGCGCCGGCGCCGCGCCACCACGCGCGAGGATCACATCGTCGAAACCAGCGCCGCCGTGTTTTACGAGAACAGCACGCGCTGGACGCCCCTGTTCCGCTCGGTGGCCGGGGTGCGCGTCGATCACTATCGTTTCGATGTCGACAGCATCTTGCCTGACAACAGCGGCCGCGCCAGCGCCAGGCGCGCCAGTCCGACCCTGAGCCTGATTGTCGGCCCGTGGCGCAAGACCGAGCTGTACCTGAATGCCGGCACCGGCTTTCACAGCAACGACGCGCGCGGCACCACGATCCGCACCGACCCGAAAAGCGGCGAGCCGACCGACCGGGTGACGCCGCTGGTCAAGGCGCGCGGCTATGAAGTGGGCCTGCGCAGCGAAGCGCTGCCCGGCTTGCAAAGTTCGCTGTCGCTGTACCAGCTCGATGTCGATTCGGAACTGGTGTTCGTGGGTGACGCGGGGACCACCGAGGCGGGCCGGCCGAGCCGCCGCAGCGGCGTCGAGTTTTCCAATTACTACAAGCCGAGCGAGTCGATGAGCATCGATGCCGATGTGGCGTTTGCGCGCGCGCGCTTTCGGAATGCCGATCCGGCCGGACGGCGCATTCCCGGCGCGGTCGAAGGCGTGGCCTCGCTGGCGCTGGCGCTCGACAATCTCGGTCCGTGGTTCGGGGCCTTGCAGCTGCGCTATTTTGGTCCGCGTCCGCTGATCGAAGACAACAGCGTGCGGTCGCGCTCGACGACCACCCTGAACGGGCGCGTCGGCTACAAGCCGGGCAAGCGTCTCAAGCTGGAACTGGAAGGCTTCAACCTGGCCAACCGGCGCAGTTCGGCGATCGATTATTTCTACGAATCGCGCCTGCAAGGGGAGGCCGGGCCGGTCGAGGACATCCATTTCCACCCGACCGAATCGCGCTCGTTCCGGCTGACGCTGAGTTCATCATTTTGAGGCGTGCGGAGCAACAAGGCTGATAGACTGTGACGCGAATGCCTTACAGAACAGGAATTATCTATCAATCAACATCCCAACCGTGCGCACGCCGATGCGCTGAGCGCCCTGCGCATTGCCACAGCCGACCGCCACGCCGTGCTCGACGCCGGCATGCCGCTGGCCCAGCCCGACGCCGGCTTGCAGCACTACAGCGACCACCTGCACATGCTGCGGCGCTGGTTGTCTCCCTTGGAAACCTGGCTGGCGCGTTACAGCGATGGCCCGCAGGGTGAGCCCGGCTTGCCGGCGGTGGCGCGGGTGGCGCTGATCGATGCCGATCTGGCCGATCCGGCGCTGGGCGGCGTGCGTGCCGATACGCGGGCCGAGGACGATGCCGTGTGGCCGATGGGTGCCAGCGCGGCGTACCGCTGGGGTGTGACGTATGTGATCGAGGGTTCGCAACTGGGCGGGGCGGTGCTGTACCAGCGCCTGGCAGGGCCGCTGGCGCCGCATCCGCTGCGTTATCTGCGCAGTGGTGCCGAGGGGCCGGGTGCGCGCTGGCGCAACTTCATGCTGGCGCTGCGCGAGGGGGTGAAAAGCGAAGGGGAGATTGCCGATGCGTGCAGGGGAGCGTGCGATGCGTTTGACCGGATTTTGGCGATGAGGTAGGGGCAGTATCGTCATTCCCGCGCCGAGTGCCGCCTGGGCGCGGGAAGTCATTTCTGCCAATGGCGGGAATGACGGCAGTTAATTCCGCTCGCGTTCCACCCTGGTCACGCCCATCACGCGCCGCAGATTCCTGATCAGATGCGCCAGATGCACGCGGTCCTTGATCTGTATCGTAAACCGCAACTGCGTCATGACGTGTTCTTCGTCCTCGTCCATTCCCACATACGAAATGTTCGCATCCGATTCGCCAATCTCGGCGGCCACGCGCGCCAGGATGCCTTTTTCATTATTAATCAGCAGCCTGATCCGGCAATCGAAGCGGCGGTTCAATTCTCCGCCCCACTGCACGGCGATCCAGCGGTCCGGTTCCTTGCCGCGCAGCCGCTTGGCGCCGGCGCAATCGCTGGTATGCACGATCAAGCCCTGATCGCGCCGCAACTGCCCGATGATCTGGTCGCCCGGAATCGGCAAGCAGCACGGCGCCAGCTGCACCGACACGCCTTCGCTGCCATAAATGGTCACCGGGTCGAGTTCGCCCGGCGTCGCATTCGGATTGGCCGGCAAACTGACCAGATCGTCATCGACTAGGCCGAAAATATGCCGCGCCACCAGCGCCGCCATGCGCTTGCCGATGCCGATGTCCGCATACAGCTCATCCATCGACTTGGCCGACGATTCATTGAGCAGCTTCTCGACCGTCGGCTCGGGCAGATCCGGCTGGATATTGAGTGCCGTCAATGCCTGCGCCAGCAACTCGCGGCCCAGTTCGACCGACTCGTTCAGGTTGATGGTGCGCAGATGATGGCGGATTGCCGAACGCGCCTTGCCGGTGCGCACGAATGCCAGCCACGTCGGGCTCGGCCGTGAATCCGGATTGGTGACGATCTCGACAATGTCGCCATTGCGCAACTCGGTGCGCAGCGACGCCGCTTCGTTGTTGATCTTGACCGACACCGTATGGTCGCCGATGCCGGTGTGAATCGTGTACGCAAAATCGAGCGCCGTGGCGCCGCGCGGCAGGGCGATGATCTTCGATTTCGGGGTGAACACGTACACCGAGTCGGGGAACAGGTCGACCTTGACGTGCTCCAGGAACTCGGCCGAGTCGCCGGTCTGCTGCTGGATGTCGAGCAGCGATTGCAGCCAGGCATGGGTCTTTTGCTGCAGGTCCGACAGGTTCGACTCGCCATTCTTGTACAGCCAGTGCGCGGCCACGCCGGACTCGGCGGTGCGGTGCATTTCCTGGGTGCGGATCTGGAACTCGACCGGCGTGCCGTACGGGCCGATCAAGGTCGTGTGCAGCGACTGGTAGCCGTTGAGCTTGCGGATCGCGATGTAATCCTTGAACTTGCCCGGCATCGGCTTGTACAGGCCGTGCAGGGTACCCAGCGCCACGTAGCAATTGGCGAAGCTGTCGACCACGACGCGGAAACCGTACACATCGAGCACCTGCGAGAACGACAGATGCTTGCTGCGCATCTTTTTATAGATGCCGTACAGGGTTTTTTCGCGCCCGTAGACTTCGGCCGGCAGCTCGGCGACGGCCAGGGTGTTCTTGACCGATTCGAGGATCTTCTTGACCACTTCGCGGCGGTTGCCGCGCGCCGCCTTGACGGCCTTGGACAGGGTGCGGTAGCGCACCGGATACAGGTGCGAAAACGCCAGGTCCTGCAGTTCGCGGTAAATATTGTTCAGGCCCAGGCGGTGCGCGATCGGCACGTACACTTCCATGGTTTCGGAAGCGATGCGGCGTTTCTTGGCCGCCGTCATGTGCTCGAGCGTGCGCATATTGTGCAGGCGGTCGGCCAGCTTGATGAGAATGACGCGCACGTCCGACGCCATGGCCAGCAGCATTTTGCGGAAGTTTTCCGCCTGCGCTTCGATCAGGGTCTGGAATTCGATTTTTTCGAGCTTCGACAGGCCGTCGACGAGGCTGGCGACGGGGGCGCCGAAGCGCTCGATCAGCTCATCCTTCTTGACGTCCTGGTCTTCCATCACATCGTGCAGCAGCGCGGCCATGATGGCCTGGGCGTCGAGCTTCCAGTCGGCGCAGATTTCAGCGACGGCGATGGGATGGGAAATATACGGTTCGCCCGACTTGCGGACTTGTCCCAGGTGCATCTCGTCGGAAAAACGATACGCTTCCTTGACCTTTTTGAGTTCGGAGGCAGTGAGGTACTCGCTCAGCTTGGCCGACAGCTGGGAGACTGATGCCACGCCCGGGGCGGGAGCGGCGGGAACCGCGGCTTCTTGCGCCTTGGTGGCGGCGCGCGAAGACCGGGTCTTGGGTGTGCCTGAGAGTGTCGTATCCGGAGGAATCAGATTCATACGCAAAGTCAATCAGCCGAAATGTGAAAAAAGAAAATCAGGATGGCTTGTTGACACCGTTCGGGCACGAAAAACACTTACATCGGAACCTTTTTCAGCATCTCGATACCGACCTTGCCGGCTGCGATTTCACGCAGGGCGACGACGGTTGGCTTGTCCTTGGCTTCCACCTTTGGAGTGTGGCCTTGCAACAACTGACGCGCGCGATAGGTCGCGGCCAGGGTCAGCTGAAAGCGGTTAGGGATGTGCTTTAAGCAATCTTCAATGGTAATGCGGGCCATGTAATTTCCTCAATATGACGGTGTGTGCCGTGTCACGATTGTTGCGCATGGATACCCAGTTGGGCAAATAGCGAGGCGTTACGCGCAGCTTGTTGTGCAAAACGGCTGCGTGTCGCTCTGACAATCGCGCTCATCTCTGACAAGGCGACGTTGAACTCTTCATTGATAATAACATACTCGAACTCCCGAGCGTGAGCGATCTCGCCGCCGGCCGCCAGCAGACGGCGCGTGATCACGTTCGGTTCATCCTGGCCGCGCTTGTACAGGCGCTCTTCCAGGGCGGCGATCGAGGGCGGCAAAATGAAGATGCCGGCGGCGTCGGGAAACTGCTTGCGCACCTGGCGCGCACCCTGCCAGTCGATTTCGAGCAGGATGTCGGTGCCGGTTTTCATTTCCTTTTCGACCATCAGGCGCGAGGTGCCGTAGTAATTACCGTGCACTTCAGCCCATTCGAGGAATTCCTCGCGGCCGGCGCGCTCGACGAAGTCCTCGGCGGTGGTGAAATGGTACTCGCGGCCATCCTGTTCGCCGGGGCGGGGAGGGCGCGTGGTGGTCGAGATCGACAGCTTGATGCCCGGTTCCTGCGCCAGCAGGGCGTTGACCAGGGTTGACTTGCCAGCACCGGAAGGCGCGGCGACGACGAACAGGCTGCCTGAAAAACCATTGATTGGAGAGGGCATGGGTGTCTTTCTCGGGTACGGGTTGGTGCGTTATTGCGTTAGTACAGCTGCTTGCTTACTTATATACTTGCTACGGTAGTCCCAAAACGTCGTTCCTGGCATTGCCAGAAACGACTTCCCGCGCAGGCGGGAACCCAAGTTGATTGCGCAGCTGATGGCTACGGTACGAACTTGGGTTCCCGCCTGCGCGGGAACGACGAGCTGAGGGCAGGATGAAGGGTAGCGCTACTCCAGATTCTGCACCTGCTCCCGCATCTGTTCGATCAACAGCTTCAGTTCCATCGACGCATCGGCCAGTTCCTTCACCGACGCCTTGGCGCCCAGCGTATTGGCCTCGCGGTTCAATTCCTGCATCATGAAATCGAGCCGCTTGCCGACCTGGCCACCCTTTTTGAGGATATGCCGCGTCTCGGTCAAGTGCGCGGACAGGCGCGAGAGCTCTTCCGACACATCGATCCGGATTCCGTACAAGGTCACTTCCTGGCGAATCCGCTCGAACGCTTCCTGGCGCGTCAGGGTCGACGGCGTACCGTGCCCGGCCAGCCCCAATGCATCCTGCATGCGCTCGACCGCCTTTTGCTGGAATTGCGCGATCACCTGCGGAATGAGCGGCGTGATGCGCTTGACAATCACGTCCATCGCATCGATGCGTGAAATGAGCATCGCCTCCAGGGCCGCGCCTTCGCGCCGGCGGCTGTCGACAAACGCCGCCACGGTGGTGGCCGTGAGCGCGGCCACATCGGCCTGCAGCGACTCCTGGCCGACCTGGGCTTCCTCGATCACGCCGGGCCAGCGCAGCAGCTCGGCCACCGTCATCAGCGGCGCCGAGACGAAATGCCTGGTCACTTCGGTCTGCAAGCGCGCCAGATCGGCCAGCATGGCGGCATTCAAGGCTTGCGAACCGCCGGCGACCTTGCGCCCGAAACTCAGGCGTGCCTCGACCTTGCCGCGCGTGATGGCGGCCATGATCGCGGCGCGCAAGTCCGGTTCGAGCGCGCGCAACTCATCGTTGATGCGGAACTGCAGATCCAGAAAGCGCGAATTAACGCTCTTGATTTCAATTGTAAGGGTGCCCGCCGCGCCTTCGCTGGTGGCCACCGCGTAACCTGTCATGCTAGAAATGCTCAATGGAGTCCCCGGTATTTTTATCTTTTCTTTACAAAGCCGTGATTTATCCACACAATCGCCGTGTTAAGCAAGGAACACACAGATGGCTGCACAAAATAACGCTCCCCTGCCCGATGGTCTTGAAATTGCCGGATATCGCATTGTAAAGAAAATTGCGTCCGGTGGGTTCAGTATTGTATATCTCGCTTATGACGCCGAGGGGAACGCGGTCGCCATTAAAGAGTACCTGCCGAGCTCACTCGCTTTGCGGCAACCTGGCGAGCTCGTTCCGGTGATTTCACCACCCAATCTGCCGGTATTTCGCATCGGCCTGAAGTGCTTTTTCGAGGAGGGACGGGCGCTCGCGCTGATCTCCCACCCGAACGTGGTGCGGGTGCTGAACTTCTTCCGCGCCAACGATACTGTATACATGGTGATGGGCTACGAATCGGGCCACTCGCTGCAGGAACATATCGCCCGGCTCGGCAGCAAGGGCAGCCGCTTGTCGGAAGCCTTCATCCGCCAGATTTTCCTGGGCGTGTGCGGCGGCCTGCGCGAAGTGCACGCCAACAAGCTGCTGCACCTGGACCTGAAACCGGCCAATATCTACCTGCGCACCGACGGCTCGCCGATTTTGCTCGACTTCGGCGCCGCGCGCCAGACCATCAACGCCGATATCCCGAAGCTCACGCCGATGTACACGCCGGGCTTCGCCCCGCCCGATCTGTACTCGAAAACGGCGGCGCTGGGACCATGGTCGGATATTTACAGCATCGGCGCCACCATCTTCGCCTGCATGGCGGGCGCGCCGCCGCAGCCGGCCGACCAGCGCAAGACCGAAGACAAGATGCCGGGCTACTACGCCAAGCTGGAAGGCAGTTTTTCGCCGGCCTTGATCAACATGGTCAAGAACTGCCTCGACATGGACCCGCTGGCGCGGCCGCAAAGCCTGTTCGCGCTGCAAAAGGAACTGGCGCTGCCGCCACCGAAGAAGCCGGAAGCGCCGCGCGGTCTGGAAAAGCTCGGCGGCCAGGTCCGCGGGCTGGTCGACCGTTTGGGTGGTTTCGGCCGCAAAAAAGTCAACGATAAAAACACCTGATCCAGAAAGATATCTATGCAATTTTCCGTTTATCAGGAAAGCCAGCTCGGCGGCCGCAAGGTCAACCAGGACCGGATGGGATACAGCTTCACGCGCGACGCGCTGCTGCTGGTCCTGGCCGACGGCATGGGCGGCCACCTGCGTGGTGAAATGGCCGCGGCCATCACGCTGCAAACCATGTCGAGCATGTTCCAGCAGCACGCCACGCCGTATGTGAGGAAGCCCGAACGCTTCCTCGAAGAGGCGTTCCTCGAAGCGCACGACGAAATTCACCGCTACCGCATCGCCAACAACATGCCCGACACGCCGCGCACCACGGTGGTGGCGTGCCTGATCCAGCACAACACGGCGATCTGGGCCCACTGCGGCGACTCGCGCCTGTACTGGCTGCGCCGCGGGCAGATTCTGGGACGCACGCGCGACCACTCGCACATCGAGCACCTGATTGCCCAGGGCCTGGCCGATCCGGCCGAACGCGCGACGCACCCGGACCGCAACAAGCTGTATAACTGCATTGGTGCCAGTTCCCTGCCGAAGATCGAAGTGTCGCGCCAGGTCAGCCTGCTGACCGGCGACGTGGTCATGCTGTGCTCCGACGGCTTGTGGTCGATGCTGCCGGACGAGGAAATCGTCCATCGCCTCTCGACCCAGACCATCGTGCGCGCCATTCCCGACATGATCAGCACCGCGATTACCATCGGCGGCGAGACCTGCGACAACACGACCGCGCTGGCGATCATGTGGCAAGGCTCGCCCGAAGTGGAGACGGCGGGCGTGAACACGGACGGCAGCGCCGCGGTGATTTCGACCATGATGCTGCCCGAGAACCTGGTCAGCACCACGATCCTGAGCGCCCCGGAGCCGGAGCAGCCGCTCGAAATCGACGCCTTCAACGACGACGAGATCGAAAAGGCGATTGCCGAGATCCGCGACGCCATCGAAAAATCATCCCAAGTTTTGAAATAAGGTTTTTATGACATTTGAATCACGTCCGAGCGGCCGCGCCGTCGACCAGCTGCGCGACATCGTATTGACGCGCCAGTACACCAAGCATGCCGAAGGATCGGTCCTGATCGAGTGCGGCGACACCAAGGTCATTTGCACTGCCAGCATCGAAGAGAAGGTGCCGGGCTTTTTGAAGGGCAAAGGGCAGGGCTGGCTGACGGCCGAATACGGCATGCTGCCGCGTTCGACGCACACGCGCATGGACCGCGAAGCGGCGCGCGGCAAGCAAAGCGGGCGCACGCAGGAGATCCAGCGCCTGATCGGACGTTCGCTGCGCGCGGCGTTCGACCTGGAAGCGTTCGGCGAGCGTACCCTGAACCTCGATTGCGACGTGATCCAGGCCGATGGCGGCACGCGTACCGCGTCGATCACGGGCGCGATGGTGGCCGCGTACGACGCGTTCAGCAAGCTGGTGGCCAGCGGCGCGATTGCGGCGGTGCCGGTGAAGAGTTTTGTGGCGGCGATTTCGGTCGGCGTGTACAAGGGCATGCCGGTGCTGGACCTCGATTACGTCGAGGATTCGGGCTGCGACACGGATATGAATGTGGTGATGACCGAAGCCGGGCACTTTATCGAAGTGCAGGGCACGGCGGAAGGCGCGGCGTTCGATCGGGCGGGGATGAACCGTTTGCTGGACCTGGCGCAGGCGGGGATTGCGGATATTATCGCGTTGCAGAAGAAAGCGCTGGGGATCTAACCGCCCTCCGTTACCCTTTGCTCCGTCGTTCCTGCCATTGGCAGAAACGACTTCCCGCGCCAAGGCGGCGCTCGGCGGGAACCCAAGTTTGTACCGCAGATACAGGCGGCTCAACTAACTTGGGTTCCCGCCTCCGCGGGAACGACGGTTTTACGTTTACGAGTACTTACAACACCACCGTAATACTCCGAAACGTCTGCTCCTCCTCCGCCATCCCCTTCACATGCGGCCCGCCGTCATCACTGAGAATCTGCACCTTGCGCGTGCCTGGAATGGCAAACAGCGCCTCCGGCCGCACATCGTCAAAATCCTCATGCACCAGCTGTTCCGGCGCATCGTCCTTCTTGCCTGACCAGCGATACAGCGCAAACTCGCCATGATCGGCCGGCGGCCCGGCCACGATCATGTACGCCAGCCCCACCAGCTCCATGCTGCGGATCGCCAGGCCGCCCAGATCGAGTTCGAACGTCTCGCCAAACTCGGCCCGCTCGCCCTCGACCACTTTTTCCGGGTTGAGCAAATGCACCACCAGCGCCTTGCCTTCCGGAGCGGGATTGCGCAACCCGATCAGCAAGGTCCCTTCCGGCGTGGCCGCCAGCCCTTCGATGTTGAAAGCGCCATCGGCTTCCGGCGTCTTCCCGGACGCCTGCGCAATCGGATATTTTTTCAGCTGTTCGGCCGCGATCATGTCGTCCAGCAGGCCGCTGTAGGCCTTGCCGACCGGTTTCAAAAGCGTCTTGCCCTTGCCCGCCTCGGTCGCAAAGAAGCGGAAACGGCGCTCCTGCACCTCGCCCTTCTTGTTGCGGCCGTGCGAGGTAATCCAGTAAATCCGCTCGCCGATGGTGGCCGCGCCTTCCAGGTCCGATTCCTTGTTCTTCCTGGTGCCCAAAAAGTCCGACAGGTCGACCACCTCCACCGCATCGGCCACGCCGCGCTGGTAGATTTTCAGCTGGTTGCGTTCGTCGTTGGCGACCACGAACAGGTCCTCCCCGAGCGCGGCGGCAGCCGACGCATCGCACATGCCGCGATAAACGAAATGGTCTTCCAGTCTGGCGTGCAGCGCATCCGCGATCAGGGTTGCGCTGGCCGGTTCTTGGTGTTTGTTCACGGTGTTCTCCAGAGCGTTTGTCAAAAACGCCATGATAGAGGCTAACGCAGGCGCCGTGCCGCGCGCGTGACCAGCCAGCCCGCCACCACCGTGAAGGTGGCGATGACCGCCGCAATGATCCAGAAACCGGCCGGGTGGTGCGACAGCGGAATGCCTCCCACGTTCATGCCCAGCATGCCGGCGATGATGTTGATCGGCAGCGCCAATACGGTCACGATGGTCAGGATGAACAGGCTGCGGCCCGTCTCTTCGCTGACGCGCGCGGCGATCTCTTCCTGCAGCAGCTTGATGCGTTCCTGCAGCGACGACATATCGCTCAGTACGACCGAGAATTCCTCGGTCGCTTCGCGCAGCTCCTGGGTGTCCAGGTCGGCCATCCACAAGGGCGGGCGTTGCAGGAGCCGGAACAGGGCGGCCGGCTCGGGCGCCAGCAGGCGTTGCAGGCGCACCAGCACGCGCCGCATGGCGCCCAGGTCTTCGCGCTTGGCGGTGGGGCGGTCGGCCAGCAGCTTGTCTTCGATGTCGTCGACCCGTTCGACGGCGTCGCGCACGATTTTCACCAGCACGTCGGCCTGGTCGCGCAGCAGGTGGATCAGCAGTTCGACCGATGAGCGCACCGGCTCGCCCTGGCGTACCGCCTGGCGCACGCGTTCGATCGACTGCAGGGGCTTCCTGCGCGCGCTGACGACGACATTGCGCGCCACGCTGACCCACAGGGTCGAAATGTCCGACTCCTCGAACGAAAAATTGTGCAGCACATCGTTGACCACCGCGATCAGGGTGTCTTCAGCCAGTTCGATGCGGGTCGAACGCGAGCCGGTATGCAGCGTCTCGTAGAATTCATCGGCCAGGTTGGCGTGCGTGGTCAGCCACTTTTCGCTGGCCGCGTTGGACAGGTTGAAGTGCAGCCAGATGAACTGCGAGGGATTGTTGGCCGCGTGGTCGCGCATCCAGGCCAGCGCCGCGGCCGAATCGATGGCCAGCGCTTCCGGGCTGACGCCGAACAGATAGCCCCACACCAGCCCCGATGGGTCGGAGCCATAGCTCAAGCCGACCTTGTCCACGTCAAGCAAGGCAGCCCCCGGCGCGCATGCTTGCCTCATGGTCGGTTTGGGCGTCGCTTGGCGCGTCGCATGGCGCTGCTGTCGGCATCGGATCGTCGTCGTCAATTCAGGATGCCGATATAGTACAGTGTTTGCCCCGCAAAATCCCGCGAAAGCGGCGCCCGCGCCAGCCGGGCGGCCAATGGCGCTAAAATACGCACTTGCGGATGCCGCTGGCATCCATCACCCGCCAGACCAGACTCTTATGACCCAACGCCTTATCCTCGCTTCCAACAACGCCGGCAAACTCAGGGAGTTTGGCGAAATCCTCGCACCCGTAGGCTTCACCCTGCACGCGCAGGGCGAATTCGACGTGCCCGAAGCCGACGAGCCGTTTGCCACGTTTGTCGAAAACGCGCTCGAAAAGGCGCGCCACGCCTCGCGCCTGACCGGTTTGCCGGCGCTGGCGGACGATTCGGGCGTCTGCGTCAATGCCCTGGGCGGCGCGCCCGGCGTATGGTCGGCGCGTTTTGCGGGCGAACCGAAATCGGACGCGCGCAACAACGAGAAGCTGATCGCCGACCTGGCCGCACACGCCGACAAATCGGCGTACTACTATTGCGTTCTGGTGTTCGTGCGCCACGCGGACGACCCGCAGCCGGTCATCGCCGACGGCCGCTGGAACGGCGAGATCGTCGCCGAGGCGCGCGGCACGGGCGGTTTTGGCTACGATCCGCATTTCTGGATTGCGTCGCTGGGCAAGTGCACGGCCGAGTTGTCGCCGCTTGAAAAGAACGCGCTGTCGCACCGCGGCCAGGCCCTGCGCGCGCTGGTAGAGAAGCTGAAATGATTCCGATCAAAGTCGCCGGCAGCGCCGTCAAGACCGAGCCCCGCTCGCCGGCCGCCAGCGCCCTGCAGTACCTGCAGCCGGGCGCCCTGAACCTGGCTGCGCTGCCGCCGCTGTCGCTGTACATCCACTATCCGTGGTGCGTGAAGAAGTGCCCGTACTGCGATTTCAATTCGCACGAGGCACGCGGCGAGCTGCCGGAAAAGGAATACCTGGATGCGCTGCGGCTCGACCTGGAGCAGTCGCTGCCGCTGATCTGGGGCCGCAAGATCTACACCATCTTCATCGGCGGCGGCACGCCGAGCCTGATGTCGGCCAAGGGGCTGGACCGCCTGATGTCGGACGTGCGCACCCTGCTGCCGCTGGATGTGGATGCGGAAGTGACGATGGAAGCCAATCCGGGCACGTTCGAGGCCGAGAAGTTCAAGTCGTTCCGCGCCAGCGGCATCAACCGCCTGTCGATCGGGATCCAGAGCTTCAGCGGCAAGCACCTCAAGGCGCTGGGCCGGATCCATGACGACAACGAGGCGCGCCGGGCGGTCGAGATCGCGCATGCGAACTTCGACAACTTCAATCTCGATCTGATGTATGCCTTGCCGTCGCAGACCCTGGAAGAAGCACGGCACGACCTGGAAACGGCGCTCTCGTTCGCGCCGCCGCACCTGTCGCTGTACCACCTGACGATGGAGCCGAACACGCTGTTCGCCAAGTATCCGCCGGCGCTGCCGGACGACGATGCCAGCGCCGACATGCAGGACATGATCGCGCTGGAAACGGCGGCGGCGGGATACGGGCATTACGAAGTGTCGGCGTACGCGCAGCCGGGGCGGCGCGCGAAGCACAATGTGAATTACTGGGAGTTCGGCGATTATCTCGGCATTGGCGCGGGCGCGCACTCGAAGATATCGTTCCCGCACCGGGTGCTGCGCCAGGCGCGCTACAAGCAGCCCAAGGCGTTTATCGAAGCGGCGCGCGCCGGTAATCCGGTGCAGGAAGAACGCGAGATCGGGCGTGCGGATATGGGGTTCGAGTTCATGCTCAACACCTTGCGCCTGACCGGGGGGTTTTCACCGAACCTGTTCGGCGAACGCACCGGCATGGGGATCAATGCGATCGAGCAGACGCTCAATGCGGCCGAGGCCAAGGGCTTGATTTACCGCGATCACAAGATCATCCGGCCGACGGAGTTGGGCCAGCGCTTTTTGAATGATTTGCAGGAGATGTTTTTGTCGGCGACGTGATGGAGCCTAGGCCGCCAGTTTCAGCGGCATTTTGCCCGCAACCCGCTGCGGCCGGCCTTTCGGCGTCGCCGCCAGCTTGAACCCCCCAGCCACATCCGCCAGCCGCGCCGCCTGTTCTTCCAGGCTGCCGGCGGCCGCTGCCGCTTCCTCCACCAGCGCCGCATTCTGCTGCGTGACCTGGTCCATCTGCGCAATCGCTTCGTTGACCTGGTCGATGCCCACGCGCTGCTCGTTACTGGCGGCCGTAATCTCGGACATGATGTCGGTCACGCGCGCCACGCTGTCGACCACTTCGCCAATCGTGGTGCCGGCTTCCTGCACCAGGCGCGTGCCGTTGCTGACCTGGGCCACCGAGTCGCCGATCAAGCCCTTGATTTCCTTGGCGGCGCCGGCCGAGCGCTGGGCCAGCGTGCGCACTTCGGAAGCGACAACGGCAAACCCGCGTCCCTGTTCACCGGCGCGCGCCGCTTCCACGGCGGCATTGAGCGCCAGGATATTGGTCTGGAACGCGATGCCGTCGATCACGCCGATGATGTCGACGATCTTGCGCGACGACGCTTCGATCGATCCCATCGTATCGACCACCTGGCTGACGATCGCGCCACCCTTGCGCGCCACCTGGGACGCCGCCAGCGCGAGCTGGTTGGCCTGGTGCGCGTTGTCGGCGTTCTGGCGCACGGTGGAGGTCAGTTCTTCCATCGAGGCGGCGGTTTCTTCGAGCGAGCTGGCTTGCTGCTCGGTGCGGGCCGACAGGTCCAGGTTGCCGGCGGCGATTTCGGTCGAACCGATGGCAATCGCATTGGTGCCGTTCTGGACTTCCGAGACCACGCGCGTGAGCGAGTCGTTCATCGCCTGCAGGGCGCGCATCAGGTCACCGATTTCATCGCGCGCAGCGCGACCGAACTCGGTGGTCAGGTCGCCGCTGGCCACGGTGCCGGCCACCGCCACGGCGGCCTTGAGCGGGCCGGTGATCGAGCGCGTGATCAGGAAGGCGCACACGGCGCCGGTCAGCACCGCCAGGGTGCCGAGCAGCAGGAGCAGGCTGATGGTGCGGCTGTTGGCTTGTTCGATGGCGACGGCGGTGTCGTCGATGGTCTTGCGCTGCATGCCCAGCATGGCCTGAATGCTGTTCTGGTACGCGCTGGCGGCGGGGAGAAAGGTGCCGTTGAAGGCCAGGTCGGTGGTGGCGCCGTCGCCGGCCTTCTTGGCGGCCATGACTTTTTCCTTGGCCGCCTGGTAAGTGGCGCGCTGGGCCAGGATGGCCTGCATCGTCGCCTTTTCTTCGTCGCTGGTGAGCAGCGGCTCGATCTGCCTGATCAGCTCCGTGCTGCGTTTGACGCTGTCCGCAATCGCTACCGCGAACGTGGTCGACAGCGTCTCGTCGGCACTGCGGGCGATCAGCGAGGTGCGGGTGACGGCCGAATAGGTCATCACGTACCAGTCCGATATCATGCGTTCCTTGGTCAGCGGCTGCGCCATCATGCGCTCCGTGGCGCGCGCGTTGCCGCTCGCCGCCATCATGGCGTAGCCCGTGGACAGGATGGACAAAACCAGCACGATGGCGAAACCGATCGCAAGGCGCGATCCGATGCGGACGTTGGGGAACATGATGTTTTCCTGACAGTTGAGAAGTGAATAATTCCGGACGGCAATTATCCTATACGACAAGATACACATCCAGCTAACGTTTCTCGAACTGCAATTTCCCCATAAAATGTTGTTTTGAGGCAACGCCATCCCCCTTGCCGACCTGGTTTTTCCCGTTGGAATGGCAATTCAGCCTACTTTATTGTCATATTGGAATTATTCATCGGTCCGATATGCGTTGGACATGGCCGGCCATCAGGGCGACGGCGGCTGGTCGCGACTGTCGGATCGGCGCAACTTTTTGTTCGACTACACAGCGGTAACCGGCGCTTGCATACAGGCATCCCATCCGACTAGAATGAATGTCTGGGCGCTAACATGTCGCGCCGGGCAAGACACTGCGCCACCGCAAGGACATTGCGGCCGCCTGCGCCTGCCGGAGCTTGGATTTCCCTTGACCGGAGGGTCGATGTTCAGCACGCAAACGCTTGCCAGCCGTCTTCTCTACACCATGCTGCCGTGGTACCTGTTGCTATCGGTGTGCATGACGCTGCTGCAGCTGGGGATCCAGTACGTCGCGGTCAGCCGTGCCATCGGCAGCGATCTGGCTTCTCTTGGGCGCACCGTGGAACCGGGCGCGGCGCAAGCGCTGTGGGAGCTCGATACCGCCCGCCTGACGGCCGTGGTGCGCGGCGTGCGCCAGAATGCCATCGTCACCGGCGTGCGGATCAGTAATGCGGATGGCGTAGAGCTGGTCGGCGACGGCGACCGTCCCGCCTTGCGCGCCAGTCCGACGGCCCCGGCATCGCACCAGTACCAGCACGACAAAATGCCCTTGCGCTACGTTGAACGCGACAACAAGCAGCGCCTGATCGGCTACCTCGAACTGTATGCCAACGGCGACGTGTTGTGGGATCGCCTCAAGTCGAGCTTCTTTGTCGTGCTGCTCAATTCTGTGCTCGGCAGCACTTTCTTGTGGCTCATCGTTTCCTGGACCATCAGCTATCGCCTGTCGCGCAGCGTGACCGAGGTGGCGCGCGGGGTCGCGCAATGGCGTGCCGCGCCCGGCGAGAGCCGGGCCGGGGCAATCTCCTACCCCTACCAGGATGAACTGGGGCAGCTGGTCGGCGCGCTGAACTACAGCCATGCGCAGCTCTATGATTCGATGCAACAACTGAAGGAGATCAACCAGAACCTGGAAAACAGCGTGGCCGAACGGACTTGCCAATTGCAGCAGGCCAAGGATGCCGCCGAGGCAGCCAACCTGGCAAAGGGGCAATTCCTGGCCAATATGAGCCATGAAATCCGTACCCCCATGAACGCGGTGCTGGGCATGCTGTACCTGGCCCTGAAAACCGACCCGGCGCCGGCGCTCCAGAATTACCTGGGCAAGGCGCAAAGCGCCGCGCTGTCGCTGCTGGGCATCATTAACGACATCCTCGACTTCGCCAAGATCGAAGCGGGCAAGCTCGACATTGAAAACATCCCGTTCACCCTCGACAGTGTCCTGCAGCAACTGACCGACGCGGTCGCGTACCAGGCCGAGCAAAAGGGGGTGGAATTTTTGATCCGTTACGACCCGGCCATGCCGGCCGAGCTGGTCGGCGACCCCTTGCGTCTCGGCCAAATCCTGCTGAACCTGTGCGGCAACGCGATCAAGTTTACCGAGCAGGGAGAGGTCGAACTGAGCTTTCGCGCGGTCGCCAGCACCGACAGCGACACCACCATCGAGATGGCGGTGCGCGACACCGGCATCGGCATGTCGCCGCAAGTGCAGCGCGAACTGTTCGCCAAGTTCACCCAGGCCGACCAGAGTACCACGCGGCGTTTCGGCGGCACCGGACTGGGCTTGGCCATCAGCAAGGAATTGGTCGAACTGATGGGCGGGCGCATCTGGATTGCGCATTCCGCGCCGGGCCAGGGCAGCACCTTGTGCTTCGAGCTCACCCTGGCGCGGGCCGTCCCCGCTGCGCAGGCGCCGGCGGCGCTGCTCGATCCGGTCGGCCCCTTGCTCAAGGGAATCCGGGTGCTGGTGGTCGACGACAGCGAATCCGCGCGCGACATCATGGCCGACATGCTGCGCTTCCTGCAGCTCGACGTGGCCGTGGCCGCGAACGGGGTGCAGGCGCTGGCCGCGCTGGCCGCCTCCAACGACAAGCCGTTCGACCTGGTGCTGATGGATTGGCGCATGCCCGGCATGAACGGCGACGAAGTGACGCGCCATCTGCGCGCCGACAGCCGCATCGCCTACGTGCCCAAGGTGGTCATGGTCACCGCCTATGGCCGCGAAGATGTGTTCCGGCTGGCGCAGCAAGCGGGCGTGGATGGTTTCCTGATCAAGCCTGTCTCGCCGTCGACCTTGCTCGATTCCGTGCTCTCGGTGCTGGGCCGCAAACGCATCCTGGACAATGACGAGCTGCGCCGCCCGGCCGTGCGCCTGCGCGCGTCAGGCTTGTCGGGTGCGCGCCTGTTGCTGGCCGAAGACAATGACATCAACCGTGAATTCGCCAGCGAACTGCTGCGCAGCGAGGGCATCCTGGTGGACGAGGCGGTCAATGGCCGGCAAGCCGTCGATATGGTGCGCACGGGCAATTACGACGGCGTGCTGATGGATATCCAGATGCCCGTGATGGATGGATTCGAGGCAGCGCGCGAGATCCGCGCCATGGCCGCCACGGCCGACGGCGCGCGCTTCGGCACGCTGCCCATCATCGCCATGACCGCCCTGGCGATGGCCCACGATGTGGTGCAGAGCCGCGCCGCCGGCATGAACGACCATGTGACCAAGCCGATCGCGCCCGAGCGCCTGATGGCCACCCTGGCGCATTGGGTCCGGCTGGCACCGCAGCGCGTTGTCGTGGGCCCGCCGGCGCCGGCGCCGGAACGGGCACCGCTGCGCTTTCCTCCCGATTTGCTCGCGCTCACCAGCCTTGATGTGCGTGAAGGCGTGCGCCGGATCGGCGGCAAGGCCGATGCCTACCGCAGGCAATTGCTGCGCTTTCGCGACAACTACGGCGACGCCGCCGCGCAACTGAAGGCCTTGCTGGCGCTACCCGATCATGAACCTGCAGACGCTTACTGCCACAGCCTGCTCGGCGTGACCGGCAATCTGGGCGCCACCGCCTTGTTTTCCCGGCTGGGCGCGATCAGCGGCAAACTCAAGAACGGCGCGCCGCCCGCCGCGGCCGACCTGGAATCGATGCACGGCTTGCTTGCCGCGCTGCTGGCCGACATCGACGGCATGGCCGCCGCGAATGCGCGCGCGAACGCGGACGCGGACGCCGCCGCACCGGCCTTGCCGGCCTTGCCGCATGCCTCCCTGATTGCCTTGCTCGACCAGCTGGCAAGCGCGCTCGACTACGATCTGGGGCGGGCCGAATCCTTGCTGGCGCAATTGCGCGCGAGCACGGTCGGCACCAGCGCCGCCGCCGCGATGGCCGAGATCGCCAGCTGTGCCGACGCCTTTGCGATCGAACAGGCGGTGGAACTGGCCCAGGCCCTGCGCCTGCGCCTGAGCCAGGCCAGCGACGACCATTCCATGCCGCCGCCGCACAGCGACGGCGCCCTCCGACAGGCGCAACCCGGAACCCATCCATGAGCCGATTCAGCCGACACCGCCCGCGTATTCTGATCGTCGACGACGTGCACGAAAATTTGCATCTCCTGATGAATATCCTGAGCGCGACCCACACGATGACGGCCGCCACCTCGGGCGAAAAGGCGCTCGAGCTGGCGCACCGCAGCCCGCAGCCGGAATTGATTCTGCTCGACATCAAAATGCCGGGCATGGATGGCTACACCGTCCTGTCGCGCCTGAAATCGGACCCGGCCACGACCCATATTCCCGTCATCTTCGTCACCGCCCTGGACGACGCGGCCGACGTCGCCAGCGGGCTGGAACTGGGCGTGGCCGACTACATCACCAAGCCGGTCGATCCGGAATTGCTGCTGCTGCGCGTGAGCACCCAGCTGACCTTGCAACGCTATCGCGAGGACGCGGGCCTGTTCGACAGCGAGCCCAGCGCCGATCCGGCCAGCGCGCCGACCCTGCTGCTGGTCGACGACGTGCCCCAGAACCTGCACGGGCTGCTCGAAGCATTGCGCGACGATTACCGCATCATGATCGCCGGTTCGGGCGTAAAAGCGCTCGAGCTGGTGCAGGGCGCGGCGCCGCCCGACCTGATTTTGCTGGACATTATGATGCCCGGCATGGGTGGCCTCGAGGTATGCCAGCACATCAAGTCGCTGCCCGAGCACAGCCGCATTCCGGTCATTTTCGTCACCGTGGCCGACAGGGCGCACGACAAGCTCAAGGGCTTCGAGCTGGGCGCGGCCGACTACATCACCAAGCCGTTCGACATCGAAGAAGTGCGCGCGCGGGTGCACACCCACCTTGAGCTGAGCCGGCTGCGGCGCCACCTCGAACGCGTGGTCGCCCAGCGTACCGCCCTGCTCCAGAAGAGCGAGGAGAAATACCGCATCCTGGCCGACTACTCGCCGAACTGGGAATACTGGCTGGGGCCGGACGGCAGCTATCTGTATGTCTCGCCCGCCTGCAGCGCGGTGTCGGGCTATGCGCCGGCCGACTTTTTTGCCGACCCGGGCTTGATGGAAAAGATCATCGATCCGGCCGATCTGGCGGGCTGGGCCGAGTTCGGGCCGGCCTGCGGCATGGACGAGATCGCGCCGTTCGCGTGCCGCATCCGCGCCCTGGACGGCAGCGAACGCTGGGTCGAGCATGTGGCAAGGCGGGTGCTCGACGCCGAGGGCACGCCGCGCGGCTGGCGCGGTTCGTATGCGAATATCACCCAGAGGCGGCAGGCCGAACAACAGCTCGATTTCGTCACCCACCGCGATCCCCTGACCGGCTTGTCGAATCGCGCCCTGTTCGGCGAGTTGCTGGTGCACGCCGTCAAGCAGGCCAGGCATGCGCAATCCGACTTTGCGCTGCTGTTCATCAACCTCGACAACTTCATGACGATCAATGAAAGTCTCGGACACAGCGCCGGCGACCGCTTGCTGACCGAGGTGGCCATGCGCCTGCGCGCGCTGTTGCCCGGGGTGGACGCGATCGCGCGCGTGGGCGGCGACGAATTCAATATCGTCCTCGAGCGCGAAGCGAACGCGCCCGGGGTCGACCTGGTCGCGCAGCGCATCATCGATGCCCTGTCCCTGCCATACCAGCTGGACGGCACCAGCGCCTACGTCGGCGCCAGCGTCGGCATCGCGCTGTTCCCGGCCGACGGCGGCGATGTGGAGACCTTGCAAAGCAGCGCGGCCGCGGCCCTGCATCAGGCCAAGGCCAAGGGACCCGGCGCCTTGCGCTTTTTCTCGCCGGAGATGAGCAGCCGCGCCAGGGACAGGCTGGGACTGGAGGCGGACTTGCGCGGCGCCCTCGAACGGCGCGAGTTTTCGCTGCACTACCAGCCCCAGGTGGATCTGCGCAGCGGCGAACTGATCGGCCTGGAAGCGCTGATCCGCTGGACCCATCCGGTGCGCGGCAATGTGGCGCCGGCCGCGTTTATCCCGCTGGCCGAGGAATGCGGCCTGATCGTCGAACTGGGCGACTGGGTCTTGAAAACGGCTTGCCACCAGATCCGGCGCTGGAGCGACGCCGGGCTGGCGCCGCGCCACACGGCGGTGAATATCTCGGCGGTGCAGCTCAGCAGCGGGCGCTTGCTCGATTCGGTCAGGCGCGCGCTCGACGACGCCGGCATCGCCCCGGAACAGCTGGAACTCGAAATCACCGAGAGCTTCGTGATGCTCGAGCGCGAGCTATCGTTCCAGTCGCTGGCCGACTTGCGCGCGCTCGGGGTGCGCCTGTCGATCGACGATTTCGGCACCGGCTACTCGTCGCTTGCCTATCTGCAGCAGCTCAAGGTCCACAAGCTCAAGATCGACATGTCCTTCGTGCGCGACATGATGAACAACAGCGGCAACGCGGCCATCGTGCGGGCCGTGATCGCGCTCGGGCAGAGCCTGGGGCTGGAAGTGATCGCCGAGGGCGTCGAAGAGGCCGGACAGGCGCGCTACCTGCGCGACCTGGGCTGCGACGTGATGCAGGGCTATCTGTTCAGCCGGCCGCTGGTGGGGGAGGACACCGGCGCCTTGCTCGCCGATTTCACGACACGGCATTTTACTTTTTAGGCGAGCTGTACGTCTGAATGCGCAGTTTGGCCTTGAGTTTTTTCACATCGCCCGACGCGATCAACAGGTCGACGATGGCGTTCATTTGTTCCACGGAAATGGGGCCATCTTTCCTGACCAGGTTCGACAGTTCGACTTGCGAGTCGTAGTAGTCGGCCACGATCACTTGCTCGCGCACCTTGGGGTCTTTCAGGTATTTCGCCATGATGACTTCGGGCACGATGCCGACATCGGCGCGATCGGCCAGCACGAAGCGGATGACCCCTTCGTTGGAGCCGAAGAGATAGACCTTGAAGTTTTCCTTGATATAGACTTCGTCGGGGTTGTTGTTGAATAACTGGTAGTGGTAGCCGCGTACCCCGGTCACGGTTTTTTCCTTCAGATTGTCGAACACCTTGTGTCCGCCGAAGCGGTTGTCGCGGCGCGCGAAATAGATGTCGCCGCTGGTGAAGATGGTCTTGGTTGCCAGCAAGCCGTGTTCCGGCTTGGTCCATAAAATGGTGCGCAAAGGATACACGTCGGCTTGCTTGTCGAGGAAGATGCGGTCGAGGCGCATGCGTGGATAGATGACCAGTTCGAAACGAAACTTGTCTTGCACCTCATTCATCCGGTTGACGAAATCGGCCAGGTCGCCGCTGGGCACCTTCCTGCTGTCCAGGTACATGAGCTGTGCCCAGGAATCGGTGGCGACGATCACCTTGATGCGGGCATGCGCGGCCCCGGCGGCGAGCGCCATGCACAAGGCCAGCAGGGAAGACTTCAGCAGCGTTATGGAATGGCTCACCTTGGACCCGCTAAAGGAGGAATTCTTGGCATAGCATACCGCGAAACAAGGTTTCATCCAATACAGTGCGCGCAGATCACGAAAGCGATTTGCCGTCCCTGGCCGCGACGCAGCGGCCGAGCGCGATTTGCCTCGGGGCGGTGTGCCTGTTCGCCCGCTTTAACGGTCTTGTACCATCGCCTGGATGACTTTCGCCATGCCGTCGACGACCTTGGCCATGCTGGCGTAGTCGAGTTTGTCCGGCGTATCGGTGCTGCGGTGATAGTGCGGGTAACGCATCGTCGCGGTATCGGTAATCATGACGGCGTCATAGCCCTCCTTGTTGTAGGAGGTGTGATCGGACCAGGTCACGCCCTTGACGAACGACGGCGCCGCCAGGGACTCGGCGGGGAAGCTGGACGCCTTGCGGAAGGCCGACACGGTCTTGCGCACCAGGCTTGATGAGCCGAGGGTGCCGACAAAGGCGATGAAATTGCCCTGGTCCGGGTAAAAGGCGGACACGCCGGGCGGATAGCGCTGGCTGTTTTTGGCGTTGGTGTAGTAGCCGATGGTTTCCAGGATCAGCGCCGCCTCGACGTGCTGGCCGCGCGCCTTGAGCGCCCTGGCGTGATGGCGGCTGCCCATGCCTTCGCCGCCGAAATAGGGCGGTTCTTCGTTGACGAACAGGACGAACCGCAGTTCGTTACCGGGAGCGGGGACGGCGCCCTTGAACATGCGCGCCAGTTCGACAACGGCGGCGCTGCCGCTGCCGTTGTCGTTGGCGCCCGGTGTGCCGGGCGCGGAATCGTAATGCGCGCCGACGATATAGATGCGCTCGGGCTGCTTGCCGGGAGCAATATTGGCGATCGATACTTCCAGATTGCGCACGCGGTGACCGTCATAGGTGTATTCGTCGCGCCGCACCGCGTAGCCCTGGGCGGCGAGGGTGGCTTCGAGATACAGGGCGGCTTTTTCAAGCGCGGCCGGGGTGCCAGTGTTGTGCTCGCTTGACGCGATCTGGCGCACGTGTCCGGCCAGGCGTGCGGGCAAGCCGGCTTCCGGCGCGGCATTGGCGGGACCGATCAGTGCGGCGGCGGCCACGGCGACGGTGGTGTTGAACAGCGTGCTCATACGAATGCGCATTGTGGCCCTGGATCGGTCGACAGAATGAATGGCCGTCCTCGGTATTGCGTCGCTCCTGCCAATGGCAGGAGCGACGAAGTCGTTGGCGGGCACGGTTTACTGCGGGGCGGTCCAGCCGCCGCCCAGCACGCGGTACAGCGTCACCTGGTTTTGCAGCCGCTGCAGGTTGGCCTGCACCGCCGCCTGTTCGGCGGAAAACAGCGAGCGCTGGGCGTCGAGCAGGTCGAGGTAGCTGGCCGCGCCGCTGCGGTAGCGCAGGTCCGACAGCTTGAAGCGCTCGGCCTCGGCCTGGGCCACCGAACGCTGGGCGCGCAGCTGCTCGCCGAACGTGGCCTGGCCCGCCAGCGCGTCCGACACTTCGCGGAACGCCGTCTGCACCGATTTTTCGTACTGCGCCACGGCGATGTCGCGCCCGGCCTTGGCGCTGCCCAGGTTGGCGTTGTTGCGGCCGTAGTCGAAGATCGGCAGCACCATCTGCGGCGCGAACGACCAGCCGTACGAGCCGCTCTTGAACAAGCCGCTCAGCTCATTGCTGGCGCTGCCGGCGCTGCCGGTGAGCGTGATGCGCGGGAAGAAAGCCGCGCGCGCCGCGCCGATGTTGGCGTTGGCGGCGATCAGCTGCTGTTCGGCGGCGCGGATGTCCGGGCGCACCGTCAGCAAGTCTGACGGCAAGCCGGCCGGCAGTTCGCCCAGCGCCATCGCCGCCAGGGTGGTGCTGGTGTCCGGCCCGGCCGGCAGGGTCTGGCCGACCAGCAAGGTCAGCAGATTGAGGTCTTGCGCGCGCTGGCGCTGTTGCTGCGCCAGCACCACGCGGGCGCCGTCGAGCAGCGACAGTCCCTGCTGCAGGTCGAGCTTGGAGACGACGCCGTTGTCGTACTTGAGCTGGATCAGCTTGAGCGATTCCTCGCGCGCGGCCAGGGTTTTTTGCGTCAGGCCCAGCAATTCTTCATCGGCCAGCAGGCTCAGATACGCGTTGGCGACCGAGGCGACCAGGCTGATGTGCGTGCTCTTGCGCGCTTCCTCGCTGGCCAGGTACTGGGCCAGGCCAGCGTCGCTCAGGCTGCGCACGCGGCCGAACAGGTCGAGCTCGAACGAGCTGACGCCAAACCCGGCCGTGTAGGTGCTGTTGATGCTGTCGTCCTTCCCCGGCACGCGGCTGCCGCTGACGCTGGCGTTGAGCGAAGGCAGGCGGTCGGCGCGGCGGATCTGGTACTGCGCGCGCGCCTGTTCGATGTTCAGGATCGCCACGCGCAGGTCGCGGTTGTTGGTCAGCGCCAGTTCGATCAGTTGCTTCAAGCGGGCATCGGCAAAGAAGCGCTGCCAGGCGATGCCGGATGCCGCTTCGGTGCTGGCGCTGCTCATTGCCGGCGCCGGGAAGGCGGGCGCGACCGGCGCGGCCGGACGCTCGTACCTGGGCGCCATCGACGCGCAGCCGGCCAGGACCAGGGGAAGGGCCAGCGCCAGGGGAGTGAGTCGTGTCATCAAGGTGCTCAGTTCATGCGTCATGTTTTACCTCTGCGATTGGCGCGGCGCCGTCTTCATGCGCGTATTTCTTGCGCTGGCGCTCGCTGCCCTTGAATAGTTTGCGCACCACCACGAAGAATACGGGGATGAAGAACACGCCCAGTGCGGTCGCGGTGATCATGCCGCCTGCCACGCCGGTACCGATGGCGCGCTGGCTGGCCGAACCGGCGCCAGTGGCGATCACCAGCGGCATCACGCCGAGGATAAAGGCGAACGAGGTCATCAGAATCGGACGGAAGCGCAGATGGCACGCTTCGATCGCCGCTTCCACCAGCGGTTTGCCCTGCGCCTGCAGGTCCTTGGCGAATTCGATGATCAGGACCGCGTTCTTCGCGCCCAGGCCGATGATGGTGATCAGGCCGACCTTGAAGTAGACGTCGTTGGGAAAGCCGCGTCCGCCGGCGGCGATCAGCGCGCCCAGCACGCCGAGCGGCACCACCAGCAGCACGGCGACCGGAATCGACCAGCTTTCGTACAGCGCGGCCAGGGCCAGGAAGACCGCCAGCAGGGCGAAGCCGAGCAGCACGAACACGGTCGAGCCGGACAGTTTTTCCTCGCGCGACTGGCCGGTCCATTCGAAGCCGAAGCCGGGCGGCAGTTCGGACGCGATGCGTTCCATTTCGGCCAGCGCGTCACCGGTGCTGCGGCCCGGAGCGGCGTCGCCGGCGATACGCATGGTCGGGTAGCCGTTGTAGCGCACGGTCTGCATCGGGCCGGTGATCCAGCGCGTCGTGGCGAACGAGGACAGCGGCACTTGCTGGCCCTTGTTGTTGACCGCGTTCAGTTTCAGCAGGTCTTCCGGCTGCATGCGGTCCTTGGCGTCGGCCTGGACCACCACGCGCTGCAGGCGCCCGGCGTTCGGGAAGTCGTTCACGTAGGACGAGCCGAGCGAGGTCGAAATGGCGGTGTTGATGGCGTCAAACGTCACGCCCTGGGCACTGGCCTTGTCGCGGTCGATGTCGAGCTGCACCTGCGGCGCATCTTCCAGGCCTTCCGGACGCACGCCGGCCAGGACCGGGCTCTTGCTGGCCGCGCCGAGCACCTGGCCGCGCGCCGCCAGCAAGGCTTCGCGTCCGAGTCCGGCACGGTCCTGCAGGCGGAACGAGAAGCCGGTGCTGCTGCCCAGTTCGGGAATTGGCGGCGGACTGATGGCGAAGATGAAGGCGTCGCGCACGCGGCTCATGCGGCCCGAAATGCGCCCGGCCACGTCGCTGGCGCTGTGGCCGGCGCCGCCGCGCTCTTTCCAGTTCTTGAGCGTGATGAAGCCGAGCGCCATGTTCTGGCCCGAACCCGAAAAGCTGAAGCCCTGCACGCCGACCATGCTGGCCACTTCCGGCTGCTTGAGGATGAAGTCTTCGGCCTCGCGCAGCGCCTTGCCGGTGCGTTCCAGGGTGGCGCCGGGCGGCAGCTGGAAGTTGGCGATGATGTAGCCCTGGTCTTCGTTGGGCAGGAAGGAGTTGGGCAGGCGCACGAACATCAGCGCGACCACGGCCACCAGCGCGGCGAACACGATCATCGAGCGGCCGGTGTGGCGCAAGGTGGTGGCGACCCAGCCTTCGTACTTCTTGGCGGTGCGCGTGAAGCCGCGGTTGAACCAGCCGAAGAAGCCTTTCTTGGCGTGGTTGTGACCCGCTTCGACAGGTTTCAGGAAGTGGGCGCACATGGCCGGCGTGAGCGAGAGCGCCATGAAAGCCGAGAACAGGATCGACGAGACCATCACCGCCGAGAACTGGCGGTAAATGTTACCGACCGCGCCGCCAAAGAAGGCCAGCGGCACGAACACCGACACCAGCACCACGGTCACGCCGATGATGGCGCCCGAAATCTGGCTCATCGCCTTGCGCGTCGCTTCCAGCGGCGGCAAGCCTTCTTCGCTCATGATGCGTTCGACGTTTTCGACCACCACGATGGCGTCATCGACGACGATACCGATCACCAGCACCATGCCGAACATGGTGAGCACGTTGATCGAAAAGCCCAGCGCCAGCAGGGTCGCGAGCGATCCGAGCAATGCCACCGGCACCACGATGGTGGGAATGATGGTGTAGCGGAAATTTTGCAGGAACAGATACATCACCAGGAACACCAGGATCACCGCTTCGACCAGGGTTTCCAGCACTTGCTTGATGGAGATCTCGACGAACGCCGAGCTGTCGAACGGGACCGCGTATTTCATCCCGGCCGGGAAGTATTTGGACAGTTCGTTCATGCGCGCGCGCACCAGCTTGGCCGTTTCCAGCGCATTCCCGCTCGGGGAGAGCTGGATGCCGATGCCGGTCGATGGCTTGCCGTTCAGGCGCGCCGAGGTGGAATAGCTCTGGCCGCCGATTTCGATGCGGGCCACGTCTTTCAGGCGCACGGTCGAGCCGTCCGGATTGGCGCGCAGCACGATATTGCCGAACTGCTCGACGCTGGCCAGCTGGCCGCTCACGACCACGGTGGCGGTAATGGCTTGTCCGCCGATGTTCGGCAAGTCGCCGATGGTGCCCGAGGCCACTTGCGCGTTCTGGGTGCGGATGGCGCTGTTCACATCGGCCGGCGACAGGTTGAAGCCGACCAGCTTGGCCGGATCGATCCAGATGCGCATGGCTTTTTCGGTACCGAACAACTGGGCCTGGCCCACGCCGCGGATACGCTGGATTTCCGGCAGCACCGTGCGCGAGGCGTAGTCGCCGAGCGCGATCGGGTCCCATTTCGGGTCATCCGACGAGAGGATGGTAAACAGCAGGAAGTTCGAGCGCGCCTTGTCCACGCGCACGCCTTGCTGCACCACCGCCTGCGGCAGGCGCGGGGTGGCGCGCCCCAAACGGTTCTGCACGTCGACCTGGGCCAGGTCGGCGTTGGTGCCGGTCTCGAAGCTGAGCGTGATGGTGCCGGTGCCGTTGGCCTGGCTGTTCGATTCCATGTAGATCAGGCCGGGCGAACCGTTCATCTCGCGTTCGATCACGCTGATGACGCTGTCCTCCAGGGTCTGGGCCGACGCGCCCGGGTAGGCGGTGGTGACCACGATCGCCGGTGGCGCCACGGTCGGGTACTGGGCGATCGGCAGCTGGGTGATCGCCACCGCGCCGACAACCATGATGAATAATGCGATCACCCACGCAAAAATGGGGCGGTCAATAAAGAAACGGGCCATGAAGTAATCCTGAGTAGATGTTTAACGTCCGGCGGCCGGAGCGGCGCTGGCTGCCGGCGCTGCACCGGCAGCCGGCGTGGCAGTCGGCGTCCATGGCACCGGCTTGACCGTCATGCCGGGCGCCTGCATCTTCTGGAAGCCGTCGACCACGACCTGTTCGCCCGGCTTGATGCCTTCGAGGACAATCCACTTGCCGTTCTGCTGGGACGCCACCTTGACCGGACGCGGGCCCGGTTTGCCGTCCGGACCGACGATGATGACCGTGTCGCCCTGGCTGCCGCGGGTGACGGCTTGCTGGGGAATGAGCATGCCGGCCGGCAGTTCCGCCTGCGACAGGCGCACGCGCACGTACTGGCCCGGCAGCAGCATGCCATCCTGGTTCGGCACTTCGGCGCGCAGGGTGACCTGGCCCGAGGTCGGATCGACGCTCACGTCGGAAAACAGCAGCTTGCCCTTGCCCGGCAGTTCGGAGCCGTCTTCCAGCAAGATCGACACCGGCAGCGATTCGGCGTTGCGCACCTTCAGGTTGGCCGACTTGCGCAGGCGCTGCAGGTCGGCGGCCGACTGGGTGAAGTTGACGTAGACGTTGTTGGTCTGCTGGATCAGGGCCAGCTGGGTCGCTTCGGTTGCGCTCACCAGCGCGCCTTCGGTGACCAGGGCGCGGCCGATACGGCCGGCGATCGGCGCCGTCACCCGGGTGTAGCCATTATTGATCTGGGCGATCTGCACCGCCGCCTTGGCCGCTGCCACGTCGGCCTCGGCCTGCTTCTGGGCGGCGACGACGTTGATGTATTCCTGCTTGCTGACCGCGTTCGCTTCCACCAGCGGCTTGTAGCGTTCGGCCTGGGCGGCGGCCTGGGTCAGGTTGGCCTGGGCCTTGCCGAGCGTGGCCTGGGCGCTCAGGAGCGAGGCGGCGTACGAGGCCGGATCGATCTGGAACAGTTCCTGGCCGGCCTTGACTTCGCTACCCTCTGTAAACAAGCGCTTGAGCACCACACCGTTCACGCGTGCCCGGACTTGCGCCACGCGGATCGGTTCGACCCGGCCCGGCAGTTCGGTTTGCAGGGCGACCGGTTCAAACCTGGCGGTGATCACCCCCACTTCCGGCGGCGGGCGCTGGGCACCGGCTCCGGGCGCAGCGTCTTTCTTGTCGCCGCAGGCCGATAACAAAGCCAGCGCTGCGAGCGTGCAGGCGGCGATCCGGGTCAGGGACGGGGAAGGGAGGAGGGTGTGGCGCATTACGTGTGCATCCTTTTAAGTAAGGGATGGGCTGTGTTTACATCCGCCGGAGGGGTGTAATTACAAACTTCATCGCGGGCTTCCTGATTTTGGAATATACTAACATGACTGTATGTTTAACGTTTGACACCCCCTGAAAGGGATTCGTTGCATGGTCCGCAGGACAAAGGAAGATGCGCTGGCGACGCGCGACAGCATCATGGATGCCGCCGAGCAGCTGTTCGTCGAGCAGGGTGTGTCGGGCACCACCTTGCAGCATATTGCGACGGCGGCTGGCGTGACGCGCGGTGCGATTTACTGGCATTTCGAGGACAAGGGCGCGCTGTTCAACGCCATGATGGAGCGCGCCACCATGCCGCTCGAATCGGCGATGCAGACGCTCGACTGCGCGGTCGGGGCCGACCCGCTGGGGCATTTGCGCAGCTATGCGCTGTGCGTGTTCGACCTGACCGTCAACGATCCGAAGGCGCGCCGGGTGTTCGAGATCGCCACGCTCAAGCTGGAGTATGTCGGTGAAATGTCGACCATGCGCGAGCGCCGCAGGCAGCATCGCGAGCATTTCATGGCCAGTGCCGAAAGGATCGTGAGGGAAGGGATCGCCCATGGCCGCTTAAAGGAAACGGTCAAGCCGCGTGCCGCGGCGCTGGGATTGTTCATTCTGATCGAGGGACTGGTGCGCGGCTGGCTGATCATGCCCGATTTCGACCTGGAGCAGCTGGGCGTGGAAATCGTCGATACGCATCTTGATTCTCTCCGCGCCTGACAACGATGGTTGTGACTTTCGGGATCGTGCTCCCGGAGCGGGCGGATGCATCCGCCCGCTCCGGGTAAGGGCGCTGCTTAACGCATGCCGGTAATGATCTGCTTCAGCTTGCCCGAATCGGCACAGAAGGCACGGATGCCTTCGGCCAGCTTCTCGGTCGCCATCGCATCTTCATTCATCATGAAGCGGAACGTTTTCTCGTCGATCGCGACCTTCTCGATCGACACCGCCGACGCCGTCGGGGTCAGCTTGCGCTCGACCGGCTCATTGCTGTCGGCCAGTTTTTGCAGCAGTTCCGGGCTGATGGTCAGCAGGTCGCAGCCGGCCAGTTCCAGGATCTGCGAGGTGTTGCGGAAGCTCGCGCCCATCACTTCGGTGGTGTAGCCGAACTTGCGGTAGTAGTTGTAAATGCGCTTGACCGACTGCACGCCCGGGTCTTCCGCGCCGGTGTATTCGAGGTCGTTGGCTTTCTTGAACCAGTCGTAGATGCGGCCGACGAACGGTGAAATGAGCTGCGCGCCCGCTTCGGCGCAGGCAATGGCCTGGGCCAGCGAAAACAGCAGCGTCATATTGCAGCGGATGCCTTCCTTCTGCAAGATCTCGGCGGCGCGGATGCCTTCCCAGGTCGAGGCGATCTTGATCAGCACGCGCTCGCGGCCGGCGCCGGCTTCTTCGTACAGGGCGATCAGTTCACGGCCCTTGGCGACGGTCGCTTCGGTATCGAACGACAGGCGCGCATCGATCTCGGTGGAGACGCGGCCCGGAATGATCTTGAGGATTTCCATGCCGAAGTCGACCAGCACGCGGTCGATCACGTCGCCGGTGGACAGGTCCGGAAAGTCGCGCACGGCTTTTTCGAGCAGGGGTTTGTATTCGGGCTTTTGCACCGCCTTGAGGATCAGCGACGGATTGGTGGTCGCGTCGCGCGGCGTGTACTGTTTGATCGACTGAAAATCGCCGGTGTCGGCAACGACCTTGGTGAATTGCTTGAGTTGTTCGAGTTGGTTCATGGTTGCGCTAACGGGTAAGGAGATCGAACCTTATTGTACAACCATGTACAGACTTGTCTATCCGATAAAGGAATCGAACTGCATGTCGAATTCCTGCAACGCCTTTTGGGCGTTCTGCATCTTCTTGCGGAACTCCGGCCCGCGCTGCAAGGCCAGCCCCACCGCCAGCACGTCGATCACCACCAGATAGGCCAGGCGCGCCGAAATCGGGGTGTACGGATCGATATTGAACACCAGGTCGATCGGAATGAGCACCGTGGCCATGTCGGCCAGCGGCGTGCCCGAGGGCGCCAGCACGATCACATCGGCCCCGCCGCGGCGCGCCAGCTTGGCCGAACGCACCAGCGCCGAGTTGTTGCCGCGCTGGGAAATGGCCACCACGGCGTCGCCCGCGTGCAGGAGCGAGGCGGCGATGCTGTGGATGGCCGGATCGGCGTAGGCCACGGTCGGCACGCCGGAGCGGAAGAACTTGTGCTGGGCGTCGGTGGCGACGATGCCGGACGTGCCCTGGCCGTAGAACTCGATTTTTTTCGCGCGCGACAAAATGTCGAGCGCGCGCTGGATCGCTTCGGGATTGAGGTTGTTGCGCAGGTCGAGCAGGGTGTTGATCGAGCGGCTGCAGATCTTGTTAACCAGGTCCGCCGCCAGGTCGTCCTGGGTCGGCTGCTCGTTGGCGCCGGGCAGGGCCAGGGCCAGGCCCTGGGCGAGTTTGAGCTTGAACTCATGCCAGCCGTCGTAGCCCAGGGTGCGGCAAAAGCGCACCACGGTCGGCTCGGACACCTGGGCGCTCTTGGCCAGCGCCGTGATGTTCTGGCTGACCGTGGCGGACGGCTGTTCAAGCACCGCCAGCGCGACTTTTTTCTCGGACTTTGAGAGCGAGTCGAGCTGGGTGCGAATGGAATCGAGTAGCACGGGTTCAGTCTTCAGGAAGCGGTGAAGCAGGGGTTTTGCGGTGCACTGCACCGCGCCTGCGGAACGGTCTGGCCATGCATGGCCAGACTCCTTGCGCTTTCATTCTTAGTCTTCCGGTAAAGCTTCTTCGCGCCACTGCAAGCCATCGCGTCCGATCAGGGCGCTGGCCGCGGCCGGACCCCAGGTGCCGGCGCTGTATGGAATCGGTACGCTGTCTTCCTGGTCCCAGTGGTCGAGGATCGGTTCGACCCATTCCCACGCCGCTTCCAGTTCGTCGCCGCGCATGAACAGGGTCAGTTGGCCGCGCAGCACGTCGAGCAGCAGGCGCTCGTAGGCATCCATGCGCGGGGTCTTGAACTGCTCGCGGAAATCGAGTTCGAGTTCGGCCTGTTTCAGGCGCATGCTGTCGCCCGGGGTCTTGGCCATGAGGTTGAGCGAGAGGCCTTCGTCCGGCTGCAGGCGGATCACCAGGCTGTTGGGCTGGAAGCTGCTGGTCGGCTGGTTGAAGATCGAGTGCGGGATCTGCTTGAAGCGCACCACGATTTCGGCCAGGCCGTCAGCCATGCGCTTGCCGGTGCGCAGATAGAAGGGCACGCCGGCCCAGCGCCAGGTATCGATTTCGGCCTTGATGGCGACGAAGGTTTCGGTGCGCGACTGCTGCGGCGCATCCGGTTCGTCGCGGTAGCTCGGCACGGCCTTGCCGTCGACGTGGCCGGCGCGGTATTGGCCGCGCACGATGTTTTGCGCCAGCGTGGTCGGGGTGAAGCGCTTGAGGGAGCGCAGCACCTGCAGCTTGGCGTCGCGCACGGCGTCGGGAGCGATCGAGGTGGGCGGTTCCATGGCGACGATACAGAGCAATTGCAGCAAGTGGTTTTGCAGCATGTCGCGCAGGGCGCCGGAGGTATCGTAGTAACCCATGCGGTTGCCCACGCCGATTTTTTCGGCGATGGTGATCTGCACGTCCGAAATCCATTCGCGGCGCCACAGCGGCTCGAACAGGATGTTCCCGAAGCGCAGGGCCAGCAGGTTCTGTACCGTTTCCTTGCCGAGGTAATGGTCGATGCGGTAGATCTGCGATTCGGCGAAGACCTTGCCGACTTCGGCGTTGATCTGCTTGGCCGATTCCAGGTCGCGCCCGAGCGGTTTTTCGAGCACCACGCGCGAGTTGGCGGTGGCAAGACCCGCGCTGGCCAGGTTGTCGCAGATTTGCGCGAACAGGTGCGGCGGCGTGGCCAGGTAGTAGACGCGGGTGATCTTGTCGTCGTTGCGCAGCGCTTCGACCAGGGCGCCGTAGGTGGAGGCGTCGGTGGCGTTGAGCGAGACGTAGACGATGCGCTTGACGAATTTGGCCCAGCCTTCCTCGACCAGCTTCTTGACGTGGGGTTTGGCGGTGCTTTCGACGGTTTGCAGGAATTCTTCTTGTGCGATGTCGTTGCGGCCGACGCAGATGATGCGGGCGGTCTGCGGCAGGTCATTGGCGACATCGCGCGCGTACATCGCAGGGAGCAGCTTGCGCATCGACAGATCGCCGCTGCCGCCAAAAAGAACGAGGTCAAAATCGGTAAGAGCCATAGTATGTGATCGCTGAAAGTAGGGGGCCGGAATGATGATGCCGCTAGTTGCCGCCGGCTGGCGCACGCATGGGAGCGCCTGCAGGGAAGGGTAGCGAAATTGGTTGTGTAAATTTACTACATATTTTAGTGGTTCGCAAGAAATTTTACTACGCAACGCGTCTGTTCAAACATACGGATGCCGCAAGGTCAGGGATCAGTGCGCTGATAATCTTTGAAGGAAGCGAACGTCGGGCCTTGATGAGGAACTGAAGCAACGCTGGAGGAAAGGGTGAGCGCACGGCTTACCGCACGGCTTACCGCCTCGTCTCCGGAGCACAGCCTTATTCAACCAACGTTCAGTCAGACATGTTATCGAATCGCATCGCCGACATGTTCCCTCATTTTGTGGAGGACTCATCATGGAAACGATCCACCAAGTCACGGCCGCCCTGGCCGCCCTGTTCGCCGCTGCGAGCGGCAGCGCACTGGCCCAGGACGACCACGCACAGTCGGGCTTCTGCGCGCCGACGACGAAGGCCACCCCCGTCCTGAGTACCAGCGATTTCGATGGCGACCGAACGGTGACGCGCAACGACCTGCGCATGCTCAGGCAGCAGGTCAGGTCGGGCCAGTACGTCGCCTTTTTCGACCGCAACGCCGATCATGTCCTCGACAGCAAGGATATCGCCATCGCGGTGGCCGAAACCGGGTCGCTCAGCACTGAACTCGACCGCCAGCTGGCCGCCGCCTATCGCGCCACAAAGGCCTACCGCAACATCCGCGCCGCCATCCACGACGGTTTCGTGCCGTGGACGCCGTCGTTCCACGGCCACGGCACGCATTGGGTCCAGCGTCCGGAAAAGGGGGCGCTGGGCTACGCTTTCGACCCTGGCGCGCCGGAAGGGCTCAATTACGATGCCAGGGGCCGCCTGTGGGCTGTTTTCTACTATTCCGGCCCATCGCCGACCCGCTTGAATGGGGAGAAATATCCGCCCGGCGACAGTTTCGTGCCGTTCGCGCACTTGTATGGTGAGGGATTTTCCGGCGAGCAGGACGTCTGGCACCATCACAACGGCGTTTGCTTCACAGGGCTGAACTACGAACACCCCACCCTGGCTGCGCGCAAGCTGTCGTTCCGGCAGGGCCTGAGCCCGAAACAGTGCCTGCCGGCCAGTGCCATCGCAAAAGGTTTGCCGGTCTCCCCCGATGTCAAATGGACGCCGCAATTCCACATGCTGCATGCCTGGATCTACGAGTTGAATCGTTGCGGCACCTTTGCCCATGCGCATCCGGATCTTGCACCGAGCTCCCCGCCGCTGGAAAGCAGCCTGCCGAAGGAGAACGTCGATCCGCAGAATCCGCATCCCGCCTATCCGTTTGCCCGGGGTACCATGTGCGCCTGGCTCGGCGAACTCGGTCAGGTGCCGCCGTTCTGTGTGCGGCAGAAGTAAGGATGTTGGCGGCGCGCGGGTATTGTCCGTTCACGTCAGCGGCAGGCGGATCGTAAACGTGGTTCCCTTGTCCTTGCCCGCGCTGGCCACCGACAAGGTGCCGCCATGCAGCTCCACCAGATGGCGCGCGATGTACAAGCCCAGTCCCAGCCCGGCCGCATTGGCGTGGCGCTGCAAATTGAACGCCCCGAACACATGCGGCAGATCGTCCGCCGCGATCCCCTGGCCGGAATCGGCCACGGCGATCTCCACCTGCTCGGCGCCCTGGCTGATATCGATGCGGATAGTCCCGCCGCGCGGCGTGAACTTGATCGCGTTGAACAGCAGGTTCCACAGCACCTGCTGCAAACGCCGGCCATCGGCCTCCAGCCGTACCAGGTCGCCATGGTCGTGCGGCGTCACCGCCAGCACGATCTCTTTTTCGCTGGCGTTGCCTTCCACCGTCAACAAGGCGTCGCGCAGCACCTGTCCCAGCACCACCGGCGTGCGCGCGATCGACATCTGCCCGGTCAGCGTGCGGGCGGCGTCGATCAGATCGTCGATCATGGCCGCCTCCTGGCCGATGTGCACGCGCATCGCCGTCAGGCCGCTCTCCACCTTCGCAGGCAGATCGGGCACGGTCTTGAGCAGCACCTCGATGCGCATCGACAGCGCCGACAGCGGCGTGCGCATTTCGTGCGATACCGTGGCCAGGAACAGATCGCGCGCGCGGTTGACGCGATTGAGTTCCTCGATGGTTTCGCGCTGGCGGTCGATCGATCCGGCCAGCGTTTGCAGCAGCGCGCCGTAGGTTGCCAGGCGCGCCTCCGACACCGGCGACTCAAGCCGTACTTCGCTCCACAGCGCATTGCCCGACACGCCCACCGCCGCGCCGATGCGCTCGCAAGCCATGGGCGAACTGAAATCGTTAAAACGCCAGCCGTACACCAGCACGCCGTACACCTGGCCGAACTGGGTCAGCGCCATGCTGCACACGCGCATGCCGTGAAAGCTGCCCTCTTCGGCGACGTCACCGGAAAACACGCGCGCGGCGATGCGTTTTTCCAGTATGGTGCCCGGACCGTCGTCGCACCACATGGCCGACGTGGCCAGCACGCGCGCGGTGGACGAGGCCACCAGCGGGCCCACCTGGCGCCAGCCGCGCACGTCGTACAGCGATACCGTCAGGCCGCTGGCCTGCGAAAACTGGGTCAGCGGGGTGACCCATTCATCCCAGTCGATGCCCGCGTCGCCGGCGACGGCCAGGTTGATCATGCCGGATTGTCGGTCGGCAGTTCGACCGAATCAGGCAGGCGCGTTCCGTGCGCCACGGCGTCTTCGATGAGAGGACTCTGGCGCGACGGCGAGCGCGAAAGCAGGCCGTAATACGAGGAGAACGGCAGCTGCGGCACCACGCCGGCCGGATCGGCATAGCCGTTTTCCTCGTCGAGCAGCTGCAAACCGCCTTCGGCGATCACGTATTCGCGCGTGATCTGGCGATTGCGGCTGCCGCGCACCTTGGGCACGGCGATGGCGCGCCGCAGCACGGTGGAGATTTCGACGTAGTTGAGCAAGATGATGTTGTCGACCAGGTGCGAGCCCTTGAGTTCTTCGCTGATCTGCGAAATGCCGAGCAGCTCGGGACTTTCGTAGTTGAAGAGGATGGTCGCCAGCCGGTTCTTGAAGAAGGTGGCCAGCGCATACAGGTAGTCGGCCACCTCGGAGGGGCTGGTCATTTCGTACACCGCGCACGAATCGAACACCACGCAGTCGATGCCTTTTTCCTCGACCAGCTTGATGATGCGGTCGAAGTGGATATCGAGTTCGAGTTCGAGCGGCGATTCGTAGTGGATGAACAGGTCGCCGCTGTCCATCAGAGCGGCCAGGTCGAAACCGAGGGTGGCGGCGTTGCGGATCAACTGGCGCGGGTGTTCGTCCAGGCTGACCAGCAGCGTCTTGTGGCCGGTGCTGATGGCGGCGGTGAGGAACTGCACGCTGAACACAGTCTTGCCGGTGCCCGAGATGCCGCTCACCATGGTGACCGAGCCGGCGTACAGGCCGCCGTCCATCATGTCGTCGATGGCTTTGGAGCCGGTCGAGACGCGCTCGTCGGAGGTTTGCTGGTCGTTCGTATTGACGGGACGCGACTGCGCGCGGCGGTAGATGTGCACCCCGCGTCCGGCTTCGATGCGCATGGTGTGGCTGCCGGCGATGAAGTCCTGGCCGCGCGACTTGAGCACCGTCAGGCGCCGGTGCACACGCCGGCGCTGCTCTTCGCGCGTGAGCGAGATGATGGTGTCGAACACGAAGCGCTCGTGCGACGGCACCGAGCCGAGGCTTTCGTCGCGTTCGGCGGTGACCATGGTGGTCACGCCCATGCGCGACAGGCCTTCGATCAGCAGGTGCACGTCTTCGCGGAAGGGTTTGTCGTGCACTTCGGCGTACAGGCGCATGGGCGTGAGGCCATCGATCAGCAGGCGCTTGGCGCCGATCGATTTGAGGGCGTCGGCAAAGGCGCCGTCGGCGTTGCGAAATTCGCTCAGCAGCACGGCGGGACTGGTCTGGATCACCTTGATCTTGCCGGCGTCGATCAGGCCTTGCAGATCCCAGTTGAAGCCGGCCGCGTCGCGCAGCAGCTTGGCCGTATCGAGTTCGAACGACACGATCGCGCCCGGCTCGTCGTACAGCGCCGCGCCGGCATAGATGAAGCCGAGACCGAGCGTGGTCTTGCCGGTGCCGGGCGCGCCTTCCACGATCAGGTTGTTTCCGCGCGGGATGCCCCCAAGCAGTACTTCGTCCAGTCCGGCGATGCCTGTTTTGACCAGCATGTTTAATTCTTTCTTCAATGTATTTTCTGCATTCTTAATTGCACGCCAGTTTATCACCGGGCATTGAATCGTTTCGTCACGCGTGGCATTTTGCCGTGCAGCGTTGTTCGCAGGTATATTACTCAGCAGAATCGATGACATTGGGAAGTGCATCGATCGCCCCGAAAGCGACTAACTCAATAGGATGCATATGAAATACTTGGTAATTGCAGCGGTTTTTTGCGCCGGACCGGCGTGTGCGGGCGGGTTAGACGACATGAAGGCGGCGCTGGCGCTGTTGCAGGGGCAGGGCACGCTGCGCGCGGCCTACGAGGTGCGCGAAACGCACACGGAGTTCGATGCCAAGCCGCTCAAGGGGCCGGAGACGGTGATGGCGGTGGCGCAGGTGATGGACGATCCGGCCGGGCTGGAGATCCGCTGGGACCGTGGACTGCTCAAGCGCGCGGCGGACGAGTCGAGCGTGGCGAAAGGGGCCAAGCGCAAGCAGGCGTTGTCGCAGCTGCTGGGGTCGAGTTCCGCGCCGCGCCTGGCGGTTGCGATGAATTATGCGCCACGCTTATTGCAGTCGCTGTCGATCAGCCAGTTCAAGTCGGAGCGCGCCGATACGTATCAGGGCAAGCCGGCCAGGCTGGTGGAGTTGGTGATGACGCCGCAGGAAGAGGTGAACCAGAACGTCAGCATCAAGGAAAACACCATCGAGGCGCGCTTCTGGCTCGGACCGGACGGGGTGCCACTGGCGGCGGTGACGAATCACACGATCAGGGCCAAGCTGATGGTGTTCATGTCGTACCAGAAGACGACGAAGGAAGAGTTTACGTTCGGGGTGGTGAATAACCGGCTGGTGGTGCTCAAGCGCGAGGTGCAGGGGAAGGAGAAGGGGCCGGGGACGGAGAATGAGTTCAAGAATTTGTATACGATGACGCCGAAGTTGTAGGCCGGCCGCAGTCCCCAGAGCTGTCGTTCCTGCCACTTGGCAGGAACGACAGTTTTTAAGCGAACGTAAAAGTTCAGATCACGGCTGGTACGCATTTTCCTCACGCCCAGCCACATCGACCCGCAGCGACAGCACTTGTCCATTCAACGGATAGCTCTCGCGCTCCGCATCCGGCCGTCCATGGCTGGCGCTGGTCACGTACAAGGTGCGCAGATCGTCGCCGCCGAACGCGATCATGGTCGGGCATTTCACCGGCAGCTTCACTTCGCGCAGCAGTTCGCCCGACGCCGCAAAGCGCAGCAAGCGCGCACCCTCGAACATCGCGCACCAGTACGCGCCTTCGCTGTCCACCGCGGCGCCATCGGGCCGCCCGCCGTAGTCGGCCGCCTTCTTATCGGCCGAAAACAGCTGGAACGTCTCGCGCGCCTTGGCCTCGCCGCTGGCCACATCGAAGCGATAGCGGTCGATCCTGTGCGAGGCGGTGTCGGCGTGATACATCGCGCCTGCGTCCGGCGTGAAACCGAGTCCGTTCGAATTCATCATTCCGCCCGACCATTTGAGACTGATCTTGCCCTTCTCAAGGCAAAACATCTGCGCCGCCTGCTGGTCGCGCGGCTCGTAGATGGTGCCGACCCAGAAGCGCCCGGCCGCATCGACCCGGCCATCGTTAAAGCGCGTGGTGGCGGTGTCGTACGGCGCGGCGGCGATGTCCGTCACCGTGCCGCTGGCCGTATCGAGGTGCACGAAGCCGGCCCGCGTTGCGACCACCAGGCCGCCGCCGGCGTGAATGGCCAGCGCCGCCGGTTCGCTCGCCATGCGCCACGAGCGGTGCGCGCCGCTGGCGGGATGCAGCGCGTGCACCGTGAAGCCGCCGATATCGACCCAGTACAAGGTCTGTTCGCCGGCATGCCACAGCGGGCATTCGCCCACCAGCATGGGCGTGCCGTGGACGACGGTAAAGGCGTCGGCGCCCATCACACCGCTGCCTTGGCCATGGCGATCAGGCCATTGGTGGAACTGTCGTGCAGCTCCGGCTGGGCGTCGCCGGTCAGTTCCTCCTCGATTTTCTTGGCCAGCACCTTGCCCAGTTCGACGCCCCACTGATCGAAGCTGTTCACGTCCCAGATCACGCCCTGCACGAAGGTCTTGTGCTCGTACAGCGCGATCAGGGCGCCGAGCGTGTACGGCTTGAGGTACTCCATCAGGATCGTGTTGCTCGGACGGTTGCCGGGGAAGGTCTTGTGCGGCGCCAGCGTTTCGATTTCGGCCAGCGACAGTCCCTGCGACTGCAAATCGATACGCACTTCATCGATGGTTTTGCCGCGCATGAACGCTTCGGACTGCGCAAAGCAGTTCGCCAGCAGCGCGGCGTGGTGGTTTTCCAGTTCGTGCGCGGGACGCAGCGCGGCGATGAAGTCGATCGGCGTGACGTCGCTGCCCTGGTGCAGCAGCTGGAAGTAGGCGTGCTGGCCGTTGGTGCCGCAATCGCCCCAGATCACCGGGCAGGTCGGGGTGTCGACCGGCTGGCCGCCCTTGGTCACGCGCTTGCCGTTGCTCTCCATGTCGAGCTGCTGCAGGTAGGCCGGGAAGCGGTTCAGGTCCTGATGATACGGCGCGATCGACACCGAGCCGCAGCCGAGGAACTGGCGGTTCCAGAAGCCCACCAGCGCAAGCAGCACCGGCATGTTCGACGCCAAAGGCGCCTGCTGGAAGTGCTGGTCCATCGCGTGCGCGCCGGCCAGCAGATCGCTGAAGTGGCCGAAACCGATTGCCAGCGCCACCGACAGGCCGATCGCCGACCATACCGAATAGCGCCCGCCGACCCAGTCCCAGAACGGGAACATATTGGCCGGGTCGATGCCGAAGGTCTTGATCGCTTCGGTGTTGGTGGAGACGGCGACGAAGTGGCGCGCCAGCGCGTCTTCCGGCGCGTGCTGCAGGAACCAGGCGCGCGCGGTCTGCGCGTTCATCATCGTTTCGGTGGTGGTGAAGGTCTTGGAGGCGATGATGAACAGGGTCGTTTCGGGATTGACCTTGCCCAGCGCGGCGTCCATGTCGTGACCGTCGACGTTGGAGACGAAATGCATGGTCAGGCGCGGGTGCGCGTATTGACGCAGCGCCAGGCACACCATTTTCGGTCCCAGGTCGGAGCCGCCGATGCCGATGTTGACGATGTCGGTGATGGGTTTTCCGCTGTGGCCAAGCCAGGTGCCGGCGCGCACGGCGTCGGTGAAGATGCGGACCCGGTCGAGCACCGCGTGGACATCGGCATTGACGTCCTGGCCGTCGACCACGAGCGCGGTGCCGCGCGGCGCGCGCAGGGCGGTGTGCAGCACGGCGCGCCGTTCGGTCAGGTTGATGCGCTCGCCGGAGAACATGGCGTCGCGCTGGGTTTCGACGCCGCGTTCCTGCGCCAGCTCGACCAGCAGTTCAAGCGTGCGCCCGTCAAGCCGGTTTTTTGAATAGTCTAGGAACAAACCCGCCGCATCGACAGTCAGTTTGGGGAAGCGTTGCGGGTCGGCGGCGAACAGGCCGCGCAATTCCCAGTCTTCGGCTTCGATCGCGTGCGTTTCGAGGGCCTGGAAGCTGGCGGTGGAGGTAAGGGCAGGCTGGCGCATTGGTGCTCGCTGTTCGTTTGGTTAAGATCGGGTGCCGGCCGCGCGGCCAGCGCATCGAAGAAGATTATCGAATAATACAGAAATTCACGTAAATTCACTACAAAAATATGGCGGCCCCGACTGGTGGAGGGCCCGCATGATCGATGTTGCCGGCGCTCTTTATGGGCTGTGGATTTGCAATTAACGATCAAATTAAGCAAGCCGGGCCACCGGAATGTACGGTTTTCGCCAATTTTGTAGTAAAATTTCACGAAATAAATTCATAAGGAACGACCATGGCGTTGCATCCCGTAGTTGAATCGGTCACCAAACGCATCATCGAGCGCAGCCGGCCGTCACGCGGCGCGTATCTGGCGCACCTCGACGCAGCCCGCGTCGACGGGCCGCAGCGCGGCGCGCTGTCGTGTACCAACCTGGCGCACGGCTTCGCCGCCTTCCCGGCCAACGACAAGCTGATGCTCAAGCAGGTGAAGAAGCCATCGGTGGCGATCGTCTCGGCATATAACGACATGCTGTCGGCGCACCAGCCGTTCGAGCACTTCCCGGCCATGATCAAGGATGCGGTGCGCGAGGTTGGGGCGGTGGCGCAGTTCGCCGGCGGCGTGCCCGCCATGTGCGATGGCGTCACCCAGGGCCAGCCGGGCATGGAATTGTCGCTGTTCTCGCGCGACGCCATCGCCATGGCGACCGCGATCGCGCTGTCGCACAATATGTTCGATTCGGCCGTGTACCTGGGCGTGTGCGACAAGATCGTGCCGGGCCTGCTGATCGGCGCGCTGCATTTCGGCCACCTGCCGGCGGTATTCGTGCCGGCCGGGCCGATGACGACCGGGATGTCGAACAAGGAAAAGGCGCGCATCCGCCAGCTGTACGCGCAGGGCAAGGCCACGCGCGACGAGCTGCTCGAATGCGAATCGCAGTCGTATCACGGCGCCGGCACCTGCACCTTCTACGGCACCGCCAACAGCAACCAGATGCTGATGGAGATCATGGGCCTGCACATGCCGGGCGCCGCCTTCATCACCCCGGGCACGGCGCTGCGCGACGGTCTCACGCGCGCCGCAGCGCAGCGCGCGGTCGCCATTTCGCAGCAGGGCGAGCGCTACACGCCGGTCGGACAGATCGTCGACGAAAAGTGCATCGTCAACGCGGTGGTGGGCTTGCTGGCCACCGGCGGCTCGACCAACCACACCTTGCACCTGGTGGCGATCGCCAAGGCGGCCGGCATCGTGATCGACTGGAACGACTTCAACGAGCTGTCGGCGATCATCCCGATGCTCACCCGGATCTACCCGAACGGCGACGCCGACGTGAACCATTTCCAGGCCGCCGGCGGCCCCGGTTTCGTGATCCGCGAACTGCTCGACGCGGGCCTGCTGCACGACGACGTGACCACCATTCTCGGCAAGGGCTTGCGCGCGCACTGCGCCGAACCGTTCCTCGATGGCGAAAAGGCGATCTGGAAGGAACTGCCTGCGCTCACCGGCGACGACAGCGTGCTGCGGCCCGCTTCGGCACCGTTCGCGCGCGACGGCGGCATGATCCTGGTGGCCGGTAACCTGGGCCGCGCGGTGATGAAAATCTCGGCGGTCAAGGAAGAGCACCGCATCGTCGAAGCACCGGCGCTGACCTTCAATTCGCAGGAAGACTTCATGCACGCCTACACGGCGGGCAAGCTCGATCGCGACTTCGTGGCCGTGCTGCGCTTCCAGGGGCCGCGCGCGAACGGCATGCCGGAACTGCACGCGCTCACGCCGGCGCTGGCCAACCTGCAGGACGCCGGCCGCCACGTGGCGCTGGTGACCGACGGCCGCATGTCGGGCGCGTCGGGCAAGGTGCCGGCGGCGATCCACGTGTCGCCGGAGATCCTGGCTGGCGGCCCGCTCGGACTGGTGCGCGACGGCGACATCATTCGCCTCGACGCCACCACCGGCACACTGGAAGCGCTGGTGCCGGCCGACGTATGGGCTGCGCGTTCGCAGGCCACGGCCGACCTGTCGTCCAGCCATATCGGCATGGGCCGCGAACTGTTTACGATGTTCCGCAATGCGATCAGCGAAGCGGAGAAGGGTGCCACCACCTTCCCGCTGCCATCGCCGATTCCTACCACCGTGTCGCTGCACGACACCGCCGACATTGGCGACACCGTGCCCGGCTCCGACGAAGACTTTTTGATCAAGAACCCAAAATGACCATGACCCTACTCGACATCATGCGCTCGGCGAGCGTGATTCCCGTGATCGCCATCGACGATCCAGACCACGCGGTGCCGCTGGCGCAGGCGCTGGTTGCGGGCGGCATCCGCGTGCTCGAAGTGACGCTGCGCACCGCGCACGGCCTGGGCGCGATCCGCGCGATGGCGCAGGTGGAAGGCGCCATCGTCGGCGTCGGCACCCTGACGCAGGCCGATGAATTTGCGGCCGCGCGCGATGCGGGCGCGGTGTTCGGCGTCTCGCCCGGCCTCACGCCTGCGCTGATCGAGGCGGCGCGCAAGAGCGGCTTGCCGCTGCTGCCGGGCGTGATGACGCCATCGGAAGTGATGGCCGCGCGCGAAGCGGGCTTCCGCCAGCTCAAGCTGTTCCCGGCGGTGCCGGCGGGCGGCGTGGGCATGCTCAATGCGATCGGCGGCCCGCTGCCGGACGTGACGTTCTGCCCGACCGGCGGCATTTCGATCGAGACCGCGCCGCAGTTTTTGGCGTGTAAGAACGTGGCCTGCGTGGGCGGTTCGTGGCTCACGCCGAAGGATGCGATCCTGGCCGGCGACTGGGCCCGCATCACCGAGCTGGCCAGGGCGGCGTCCGCACTGCGCTAAGGCGTACCGCCGTGCGACCGTGCTGGCGCGGCAAACCGGGCCGTCCCATGACGCCCGGCGAGATCGGCATGGCGTCGGCCCTGTTCGGCGACGCCATCGATTACACGCGGGTCGAGGTGCACGCGCGCCGCTACCTGCCGTTCGGGCTGCAGCCGAAGAACTGCGCCATGACGCCCAACGGCACCATCTACTTCGACAAGTCCTGCTGCCTGCCCGATTTTTCGGCCGGCAGCGAGCATGCGCGCCACTGGTTCATGCACGAGATGGTGCACGTGTGGCAACACCAGCTGGGCTATCCGGTATGGTGGCGCGGCGCGGTGCGCATCGGCTTGAGCTATCGCTACGAGCTGGCCGAACACAAGACCCTGGCCGACTTCAACATGGAAGCGCAGGGCGACCTGCTGGCCGATTATTTCGTGCTCAAGTTCCTGCACTCGTCCACGGCGATGCGGCAGCAGCGCTACGCGAAAAGCCTGGCGCTGTTCGAGACCGTGCTGACGGGCTTTCGCCGCCATCCGGCGGGCAGGAATCATTTGCCGGGTGCGCGCCGCCTGGCGTGAGCGCTTGCCGCAATCCCGCTCCCGCTTCCGCCGCGGGGCCGGCCCTGTCGTCCTGCCTTCAACAGACATGACGGACGTTCGACCCCGGGTCGGACAAACACCCCCAAGCTGCGTCAAGTCCCACACGGCGTTACCGTATGTGCTGAGTCAACACTGCGCGGAGCCAGCCCTCTACTCTTGATGTTTATTTACGGCATCATTTTTCCGAGGGGTGTTTCATGCGGCCCAGCCAGCAGATCCTGTGTTGTATCGTCGCGGCCATGTTCAGTGCGGATGCCTGCGCGGCCCCGCACCTGGGCGAACTTGATGTGCGGCAGGGGAGTGGAGGCATCCCCTGCTTTACGGTGTTCCAGAAGGATGAGCGCCTGTTCGGCTCGCCCGAATTCCGCTCGATCAGCGTCGCGGATGTGACGGCGGGCGGGCGCACGCTGATGTGGGCGATGGCGATTCCGCCCGAGCGGGCGTTTCTCGTGACGTTTCGTTTATGCATACCGTATGCGGGGCGTTTGCCCGTCTTGCCGAAAACGAACGCCTTGCCGCTACAGTTGGGCAAAGTCTACGAGGTGCTTATCGACATCAAGCCACCCATGTCAGCCACCGCTCCCCGCGCTTACCGGGCCCGGTTTTGCCTGAGCGGGAAGACGGGCGGCGGGCTGCAGCTTCGCACGCTCAACAGCGGGGCAGTCGACGCCAAGGGACGTCCGGGGTGCGGCGCTTAGGAAGCCGCTGCACGGTTCGCCTGCGATTGCATGCCGCGACACCGTGTTGGCCACAATTGCCCGCCGGTTTCGCTTTCTTCGCAACACCTCGCCCGCGGCTTTTCGCCGCTTCCTGAAATCCCTGCGCCCGCGCAACTCAGCGTTGCTTTCGTTCCGCTAATGTCGGTTAAAGATTCCACGCGGAAATATCTTAAAACCGACAAATGCGAACCGGGAAATGGCGATGATCTCCTCTTTAGAGAGCTTGCAAGACCTTGTGGGCGACCGGCAGCACGACCGGCTGTTGCGCCTGTCATTTCCCCACGATGACGGCCCGTTCGCGCAGCTGCTCGTCAATCAGCTGTACGCATCGGAAGGCTTGTCCCGGCCATTTGAGTTCGTTGTGGAACTGTTGGCCGATGATCCTGGCATTCCGTTAAAACAACTCCAGGGCAAGCTCATGTGCATCGAACTGGTGCGCAAGGATGGCAGCCTGCGTCATTTTTCGGGGCGGGTGTTCAGTTTTTCCCTGAAAAGAGTTGATGGCGGCGTGTCGTTTTACGAAGCGCGGCTGGCGCCGTGGTTCAAGTATCTGAGCCTGCGCAAGGATAACTATTTATTCCACTACACGACGCTGTATCAGCAGGCGCGGAGCATTTTCGGGGATTACCCGAATCTGGCCGACTGGGATTGGCGGGTGCAGGGGGCGAGCGGGGTGATGACGGATTGTTGCCAGTTCGACGAGACCGACAGCAATTTCCTGGAGCGGCGTTGGGCTGCCGCCGGCATTTTCTATTGGTTCGAACACAGCGCCACGGGTCACAAGCTGGTGCTATCCGACGATTCGAGCGCAGCGCCGCCGATTGACGGCAGTCCGGAGATTGCGTTCCAGCGTCATGGCGGCACAGTCGAAGAGGACGGCATCGGCGAATGGTCGCCCGGGCGCCGGATCACGCAGGGCGCCATCGCGCTCGCGTCCTACGATTTCAAGGCGCCGCAGCCGGCGCTGACCTCCCTGCCGACGCTGCATCAGCAGGGCGAGGTGTTTCACGTCGAATCGTACGAATACACGGGCGCGTTCGGATTCAAGGATGGTGGCGATGCCCGTTCGGTGGCACAAACCCGCATGGAGGCGCTGGAAGCGGCTGGCAAAAGCTTCAAAGGTGTTGGCAACAGCCGTTATGTCATGCCGGGCCGCTGGTTTCGTCTGACCGGTCACTTCGACCGGCGAGTTGCGGAGAACGACGAGCAGGCCAGGGAATTCCTGATCGTCGAGGCGATTCATACCGCGAGCAATAACTACCATGTGAGTGCGACCGCGCCGTCCCATTACGACAATCAGCTGGTGTGCGTGCGAAAAATCGTGCCGTGGCGCGCGCCGTGCAGTCATCACAGCAGCGAGACGAAAATCCACGGCATTCAGACCGCCACGGTGGTCGGCCCCGCCGGCGAAGAAATTCATACGGATATGTATGGCCGGGTACGGGTTCAGTTTCATTGGGACCGGGCCGGCGCCAGTGACGAAAAGAGTTCGGCCTGGATTCGCGTCGCGACACCGTGGGCAGGCGAGAATTTCGGGATGGTGTCGATTCCGCGCATTGGCACGGAAGTGCTGGTGCAGTTCATGGATGGCAATCCGGACCGGCCGATCATCACGGGCATGGTGCCGAACGCGAATACGCTGCCGCCCTGGGCACTGCCGGCCAATAAGACCCAGAGCGGCATCCTGTCACGCTCGACTCCCGGCGGCAGCTACGACAACGCCAATGCCTTGCGCTTCGAGGACAAGAAGGGGCAGGAGCAGTTGTGGCTTCATGCGGAGAAGGATCAACTGACCGAAGTTGAGCATGACGAGGATAAATGGGTTGGCAATGACCGGCGCAAGACGGTTGACCGCGACGAGAGCAGTCATATCAAGCGTGACCGCACCGAAACGGTTGATCGGGACGAGGCGATCACTGTGCATCACAACCGCACGGAACGCGTCGACCATGACGAGCGTATCAGCATCGGAGAGAACCGCAGCGAAGACGTCGGCAAGGACGAGACGATTTCGATCGGCAGCAATCGCAGCGAGAGCGTCGGCAAGAATGAAACGATCAGCGTTGGCTGCAATCGCAGCAAGACGGTGTCCAAAAACGAGAAAGACAAGATCGGGAAAAACTGGTCGATCAACGTCGCCCGCATGAAGACCGAGACGATCGGCATGGCGTCCATGCAGAACGTGGGCATGGGGCGGATCGATACGGTGGGCATGGCTTACAACCTGAACGTCGGGATGATCATGGCGACGGTGGTCGGGAAGAGCCAGACCACCAAGGTCGGCAAGGTGGTGTCGGTGTCCGCTGGCGAGAAGATAGAACTTGTGTGCGGCGGATCGAAATTCGTCATGACGCCGGACGCGATTTACCTTGAAAGCAAAAACATTCACATCAAGGCGAGCGGCAAGGTGCATGTCGATGGGCCGGCCGACGTGCTTCTCAATTCGGGCGGCGCCGAGAGCCCTCCGGGAGGCGATGGGGAGAAGGCCTCATGATGGCCTCCGTCGCCGTGGAGGAGGTGCCTGCCGGCGATGCCGGCGTGTGTGCCACCATCCATAACCATACGGGCGTCCCGCACTTCTGGTTCCAGCAATCCGGTCCCGAAGGCGAACGCCTCGATGTTCTGGTGGTACGCGCCACGTTCGACTTTGCCGCGCATGGCGAGCGCATTACCCTCGCTGCGATCCAGCACCCCGTCGTTGTTGGTGATGTGTACGCCGGACCTGCATCCACCGATCCGCTGCGCGCCATTATTCAGGAGGATGGCGATCTGGTGCCGTACAAGCCTGGCACGGACATCCTCGTCAGCGGTCGCGCACTGGCGCCTGGTGGATTGCCGCATGCCCAGTGGGTGGCGGGACTACGCGTCGGCGCGCTTAAAAAACTGTTACGCCTGCATGGGCCGCGCCAGTTTCGCAAGCGATTGTTTGGGTGGCGCGTCGGGCTGGCGTCGCCTGTGGCATCCGTGTGCCTCGATTACCGGCTGGCGTATGGCGGCTGCATTGACGTCGCGGCTGCATTCACCGGCGATGGGGAGCCCGACACGATCAGGCATCGCGCAAATCCGGCCGGCATCGGCTGGTTGCCCAAGCCCGCCGATTACAAGCACCTCGGACGGGCTGGCCGCGCCTTCATAGCACGCTGGGTGGCTGGCCAGAAGGTGCTGGATGCTCCGCAAATCGAGGCTGCGCTCGATCCGGTCACGCATCCGTTCCAGTGCTTGCCGCCCCAAGGGTTTGGTCCGATCGCACGCTGGTGTACGCCACGCGTGGGTTACCAGGGTGACTACGATGCGCATTGGCGTTCCACCCGGTATCCGCTGCTGCCAGACAATTTCGATGCGCGCTACTTCCAGAATGCCCCGTCCGACATGGTGATGACGCCGCATTTGCGCGGCGACGAAACCGTGACGATGACCGGCCTGCTTCCGGAGAAAACGGACATGGCCTTGTCCGGATGGATGCCGATCGTCGTCGCCCGGCTCGCCAGCGGAGGCGATGTGATCAGCGTGCCGCTGCTCGATACCCTGCGTTTCGACCTGGACCGGCGCCAGGTGTCGATGGTCTGGCGAACCCATTTCGATTACGACGATCCCGTGGTGGACATTGCGATAGCGGTTACGACCTCCGGAACCGCGACCAAGCCAGATCAGCCGGTAGTGCAACCATTGAGCGGGGTGGATGATGGGTCTGGTCCGACATATCGCGCATGCTGACGGCTGGCTCGTCGTCGCCACGGAGCCTGATTTGTGCCAGGTGGGGAAGTGCGTGGTGGCGTTTAACAGCTTCGCCCAACTCGATTACAAGCATGCGGCTTCGCCGGATGTGAAAGCGCGCGGGACGCCGGTGTACCGGATCGGCGATCTCTTCAAGAACACGCAAGCGAACGCGGGCGCGCACATTATGTCCGGCACCTCGCTGTCCACCGGTTATGTGCAAATTCTGGAAGGGCATTCCAACGTCAAGGTCAATGGGATTCCTGTAGCGCGTCACGACAGTGGCTGCCGTATCAATTGCGACAGCGCAGGCATGGGTGGCGCGCGTGGGCAGGTGGTGACGATGGTCAAAACCGTCGCGCCGCCCGCAGCGGCATCAGCCGGGACCCCTGCAACCGCTGCGGCGAGTGTCAGCAAGAAGCTGTTGGCCATGAAAGCACTGCGGGACAAGCTGCTTGCAGGGCGCCTGGACTTCGATGCGCTTGACGAATTCTTCAATTTTGATCGCGCGAACGCTGTGTCGGATGGCTGGATCGGAGAGATCCAGGGCACGCCCGGAACGGTCGGCGATTGGGCGGCGCAGGGCGCACGCGGCGTGCTTGGGGGCGTGAAGGGTTTTGTCATGGGCACTGGCGAACTGGCCTATGAAGCGGTCAAAGGGGTGCCCAAGTTGTTGCGCAGGGGCGGCACCGTGCAAGGCCAGCAGCTTGCAATGCTCGATAAGCTGATACTTATCGAAGATATTCGTCTCGGTAACGTTAGCGCGACGAGTGTGGCGCAAGATGTGAGTGGGCTTGCGTCGGCGATGGTCAGCCCGGTTACCAATCCTTGGTCGAAGGGGCAGTATGTCGAATCGGTGACGCGGGGGGTGTTTGAAGTCGCCATGTTTGGTAGCGGCTGGCTAAAAGCCGCACGTGCGGCAAAAGCCAAAAAGTTGTTGGACTTGACTAAGGTTAAGGATGCTGCGGCTACCGCTGCCACTACCACTACCGCGACGGCTGGTATCACTGCTGTTCGAGCAGGCGCCAGCGTTACCGTCCCGGTTGGCGTTCCTACTGGTGGAATAGTTACCGGTACTAGCGGGACCGGCGTTACCACTGCCGCAGCTACGGCCGCAGGTGCTAGCGCTACGGTCGGCACAGCTGCTACCGCGACAGTCCCTGCTGTCAGCGTGCGAGCTGCTTCACGTTCCGCCGGTGCTTCAACGCCCCCTGGCGGGGTGTATATTTCGCTTGCGCCAAAGCGCGCACGTCCTCCGCCTAACGGCTATGTTGGCCCGGATGGATACATTACACATGGAATTCGAGAAGGGCCACTACGTTCTGAGGAAGGACGTAAGCTAGTAGCATCTTACCGAGCGCAAGGTATTCCGCCAGGGAAAGCATTGGAAATGGCTAAAGAGTTGATGGCCAGCGGATCGACATTGCCAAAAGCAGTAGATCTCGCCGCAGGAGATTCCCTCTATAAATTAGTGCCAGAAGGAAAAATGCCCGGTCAGTATTCAGCATTCTTTGCGACGAAGGATGAGGTGTCTGCGTTGAAGGGTATGAGTTATGACCAAATATCAGATCGTATTGGAATTCCGTTGGAAAGTCAGCAAACCCTCAGATTTGATGTGGTAGAGGTTAAAGCTACCAGAGCTGTTACAGTATTTGAATCAACAATTGCTCGTACTTCCCAGAACGGATATATTCAGCCTGGTGGGGGAGTTCAAACTCTTATAACCAATCGTAGCGCTTTTACAGATCCGATTGTAATTGGAAAATTGCCATGACATCAACAAAGAGAAAGCTGGTTAAATTAGATGGGCAGACAGGAGACTATGCGGAAGTGGACAAGATCCGATTAAAACGTGAAGCGCGGGAATTAATTGAATATATCAAGAAAAATATTGATCCGAACAAAGATGAGTATGGGATATGGACGTCAGTTGTCCCATTATGCCAAGATGTGCTTGCCGAAAAAATTCCGTTGCCTGTCTCTTTTTTTAGCTTGCCGCTTAGATATGAATCACGTGAACAACTTTTAGAAACTGGTTTTGATGAACTATTTTCTGAGTTTAAATTGACGATTTCCGGTGCTGCGCGCGAAATTCTTGACGAGGTGGTTATTGACGGCGTCAGGTACATGTACGCGGATTTCGAAGAATGAGCGAGACTGGCGCGCAAGCGCTGATCAATCACCCGCCTGCGCACCATTGCCGTCAAGCAGGCACAAATGGTGCGTTCCATTTTTCCACGCCCGGAATCGAGCTTTCCGTTTGAAGCAGGTGTACCGCTCCTATTCTGCTTGGGAAACTACCATGAGTGCAACGAAAAGAAGGCTGGTAAAATTATTGGGTGACACACATCGCTTTGCTGAAATCGATGAGCGGCGTCTAAAACGTGAGACACGGGTGCTGCTCGACTATATAACAAAAAATATTGATCCGGATAAGGACGAGCACGGCATATGGAGATGGGTGGTTCCGATGTGTGAAAGTGTACTGGCTGGAACCATTCATCTACCGGTTCCTTTCTCGGAGCTGCCTCTCAAATATGAAATTCGCGAGAGACTGTTGACGCCAGAATTTGAGAAAGTTTTGGCTGAGTTCAGATTAACCATTTCCGGAACTCCACGCGAAGTTTATGAGGAAATCGTCATCGACGGTGTCAAGCATGCGTATGTCGATTTTGAGGAGTGAATGCGGCCCCATTTGAATAACATCGGGGCCAGGTGGACAAGCCAGCCGCTCCCACACACCTGTGCTAGAAACTACTGCTGCCCCGCAAACTCAAACTCCACCAGCGCATCATCCGGCCAAGTCGCATCGTGCAGCGGCACCACATACATCATTCCGTCCGGGCCAATGGCCTTGGCCGGTGCAGTCACCTTGCGTTCTCCCGCCACCATGCGATAGCCCGCAAGCGCGCGCGGCGCCAGCTGAATCACATGCACGCGCGAGCTCCGGCAAGCGCCGCCGAGCGTCGTAATCAGCGTACGCTTGAAGAACGAGACGTCCTTGCGGTCCACCGCCCAGCGCACTTCGCATTCCAGCCGTAAATCCCCCAGCCGGCGCGCGTTGGCCGGCACCTCGGGCGTGTGCACGTCCGGGCGCCAGCGGAAGCTGCCTTTCTTGCGATTGAGGATGATTTCAGCATCCTCATCCAAGGCAGACTGATCGCGCGGCATCGCGAACGTGCCATCGGCAGCCAGCGGCACCCCGATGCTGGTCTCGTTGCCCGCGATCCGGATCGTCACACCTTCGATGCTGTCGCTTGGCATACTCGGGCGCAGCAGGAAACGCAGGGCCGCGGCCGGCGCCAGTGTGTGCTTTTTATCGAACGCATCGAGCCCGGCAACAAACGCGCGGTACGTCTTGAAATCAGGATCGCGCAGCGCGTTGACCTGCACCGTATCAACTTCCTTGACGTCTTCGGCTTCCTGGGCGGGAGCGATGCCTGCCGCCAGCATCATGGCAATCAGTAATGTGAATTTCATCACGTCTATTCGTAACGCAAACAATCGACCGGCAGCAGTCGTGACGCGCGCCGTGCCGGGTAATAACCGAAGAACACGCCCACCAGGCTGGAGAAGCCGCAGGCAACAATCACCGCGGACACGGTGATCACGACATCGAACTTGCCGGTGGCGGTAATTGCCGCCGCCAATCCCATGGCGATGGCAATGCCCACCACGCCGCCAGCGAGGCAAATCACCACCGCCTCGGTCAAAAATTGCAACAGCACATCGCGCGGCTTGGCGCCGATGGCCATGCGGATCCCGATCTCGCGCGTGCGCTCGGTCACCGACACCAGCATGATGTTCATGATGCCGATGCCACCCACCACCAGCGAAATGGCGCCGATCACGCCGAGCATGGCGGCAATACCGGCGCTGATCTTGCCGGCCGTCTCCGCGAACGACGCCAGGTTGTCGATGCGGAAGTCGTCCGGCTCCTCGAACTTGATGTGATGGCGGTCGCGCAAGGTTTCGTTGATGTCTTCGATGGCGTCCTGCAAATTGCCGTCGGACTTACCCTGCGCCACGACGTAATGCACATTGTCGGGGAAGGGATTGCGGACCAGGTGGGCGCGGGCGGCGGTAATCGGCACCAGCACCAGTTCGGATATGTCCGGCCCGTCGACCTGCTTGCCCTCGCCGTGCAGCACCCCAACGACCTGGAAGGCGACGTTTTCGATGCGGATATATTTGCCGAGCGGGTCCATTTTGTAGAAGAACTGGTCGGCGACCTTGTGTCCGATGATCACGCTGCGCGAGGCGGCGCGCACGTCGGCTTCGCTGAACACGCTGCCCAGTTCGATCTTCCAGTTGCGGATCTTGAACATGGCGGGCGTCACGCCGTGCACGATGCTCGACGAGGTTTCGTTGCCGACTGCCAGCTTGAAGCCCCCTTGGAGCGCCGGCGCCGCGCCGGACAGGCTGGACAAGGAATTCAAGGCGGCCGCGTCGGCCAGGGTCAATGCCGGCGCGGCACCGGCGCGCATGCGCTGGGCCGCGGCGCGGTTGCCGCCCGGCGAAATGAACAGCATATTCGTGCCCAGCGCTTCGAGTTCCTTGCCGATGAAGCGCTGCATGCTGTCGCCCAGGGCCAGCAGCAGTACCACCGAGGTGATGCCGATGATGATGCCGAGCATGGTCAGCGCGGTGCGCAGGCGGTTCGCGCTCATCGATCGGAACGCTTCGATCACAACCTGGAAGAAATTCATGGCGTGCCTCCGTGCGCCAGCGCCTGCTGCTCATGGCTGAGCGCCAGTTCGCGCAAGCCGTCGGCGGCCGGGCCGTCGTACAGCACGCGCCCATCTTTCAGGCGCATCAGGCGCTTGCTGTAGGCGGCGATGTCGGGCTCGTGCGTGACCAGCAGGATCGTGATGCCGCGTTCCACATTCAATTGCTGGAAGGAGCGCATGATGTCGACGCTGGTCTGGGTGTCGAGGTTGCCGGTCGGCTCGTCGGCCAGGATCAGCGGCGGGTCGCCCACCAGCGCGCGGGCGATCGCCACCCGTTGCTGCTGGCCGCCGGACAATTGATTGGGCGTGCGCTTGGCGTACTCGGCCAGGCCGACCCGCTCCAGCTCGACCAGCGCCTTGGCGTGCGCCTTCGCGCGCGATACGCCGGCGTAGATCAGCGGCAGGGCCACGTTCTCGGCCACGCTCATGCGCTTGATCAGGTTAAAGCTCTGGAACACGAAGCCGATGGTCCGGTTGCGCACGGTCGCCAGTTCGGCGCGCGACAGGGTCAATGTATCGATGCCGTTGAGCAGGTAAGTGCCGCCGGTGGCCTGGTCCAGGCAGCCGAAGATATTCATCAGGGTCGACTTGCCCGAGCCGGATTGCCCCATCACGGCCAGAAAGTCGCCGCGCGGCACCAGCAGGTCGATGCCGAACAGCACTTGCGTCTCCATGCTGCCCGAAAAATAGCTTTTCGTGACCTGGCGGATATCGATCAGCGGCGTGTCCTGCGCCGGCATCAGAACTCGCTCTTGGCGCTGGCGTTGGCGCGCGTGATGACTTTATCGCCCTTTTTCAGCTCGCCCGACAGCACTTCCGTATAGCGGAAGTTGGACAGGCCGATCTTGATGTCGACAGGTTTGGCCTCGTTCTTCTCGTCGAGCTTGTAGACCTTGAAGATGCGCGCCGTTTCGCTCTTGCTGCGGAACGTGATGTCCTCATCCTCGGCCGGCGGCGGCACGGCCGGGGCGGCCTTGCCGTCGGCCGCATTTTCCTTTTGTCGTTTCTTCTGTTCTTTTTCCAGCTCTTCATCGCTGAGGCGGAAACGCAGGGCGGCCGTGGGAATGCGCAGCACGTTGGGGCGGTTGCCGACCACCAGGCGCACCTGGGCCGTCATGCCGGGTTTGAGCAACTCTTCCTTGTTTTCCACATCGAGCACGACGTTGTAGGTGACCACGTTCTGCACCACATTCGCTGCCAGGCGGAACTGGCGCATGCTGGCCGCGAATTCGCGATCGGGATAGGCGTCGACCACGAAGTGGGCCGGCTGGCCATCTTTCAGCGCGCCAACGTCGGCTTCCGAGACGCTGGTGTCGATCTGCATCTTGGTCAGGTCTTTGGCGATCTGAAACAGGTTCGGCGTGGTGAAGGAGGCCGCTACCGTCTGGCCCAGGTCGATCGTGCGCTTGATGACGACGCCGTCGATGGGGGCGCGGATCACGCTGTTGTCGAGGTCTGCCTGGGCGCGCGCCAGTTGCGCCTCGGACAGCTTGATATTCGCCTTGGCCACGTCCAGCTCGCGGCGCGCCTGGTCCAGGGTCAGGCTGGAGACATAGTTCTGGGCCACCAGCCGTTCGTTGCGCTCGAAGTTCGCTTGCGCCAGGCGCATCGAGGCCTGGGCCGAGGCCAGTCCGGCTTCGACCTGGCGGATCTGGGCGTTGAAGATGGTCGGGTCGAGTTTGAGTAGCACCTGGCCCTTTTTCACGTGGTCGTTGAAGTCGGCCTTGAGCTCGACCACCGTGCCCGAGACTTGCGAGCCGACATTGATCAGCGCCACCGGGTTGATGGTGCCGGTGGCCGTGACGGTTTGGGTGATGGTGCCGGTGTCGACCGGCGCGGCGCGGTAGCGCGACTCGGGGATGACAGGCGGTTTTTTCGACTGCAGCCAGGCAGCGCCGGCGGCGCCGACAGCGAGCACGGCGATCAGGATGGCTACGCGTTTCCGGGTGAATAATGTCATTGGCTTCAACAAGTCTGGCGCGGCAGCGCGACGTCGTAGTGTCCGCCATTTGTGCTAATTAGGCAACATGCATACGCGTTACTTTATCGTCCATGGGGCAAATGTCGGCGATGCCGATGACGTTGTGCAGGCGCGCCATGAACAGGTCGAGCAGGTCGGGGTCCGGGGCGCGCAGGTTCAGGAAGATGGTGTCGTTGCTGGTGCGGCTGTCGAGCTCCATGGCGGCCAGTTGCAGGCCTCCGCGGCGGGCGATCGCCAGCACGGCTTCGAGGGTGTCCAGGGTGGCCGTCCTGGGGACGGAAAAACTCAGGGGGAGGTGGCTATCGTTCATGTCGAAAGGATATCTGGAGGGCTGCGGAATAGGCTTTTGAAGTGAGGCCTTGTTTGGTTTTTGGTGGAAGATTCTTCTGGCTGGAATGTGATATTGTGGAAATTCTTCTTTTGGAATGCGAAAAGCCATGAATGCTGCCGAACTTGATGAGATTGACCGCAAGATCTTGCGCGAGCTGCGCCGCGATGGGCGGATTTCGAATACGCAGCTGGCCGAGAAGATCGGCCTGTCGGCGTCGCCCTGCTGGAACCGGGTGCGGCAGATGGAGGAGGCGGGGGTGATCGAAGGCTATACGGTTCTGCTGAGCCAAAAAGCGCTGGGCGTGCCCGATACGGTGATGATCGAGGTGACCCTGGACCGGCATGATGACGATACCTTCGAGCGCTTCGGACAGGCGCTGGCCGATATGCCGGAAGTGCTGGAGGCGTATTTGCTGACCGGGGAGTACGATTACCTGATCAAGGTGGCGGTGGCGGGGACGGCGGGGTACGAGGAGTTTTTGCGGCGCAGGTTGTACAAGCTGCCGGGATTGCGGCACAGCAGGTCGACATTTGTGCTGAGGGTGATGAAGCGGAG